>CAZPDU010000296.1:0-4270 GCA_964585405.1 uncultured Thermodesulfobacteriaceae bacterium
TACTAATTCTGGGCCGATTGATACTGCCGTTACCGAAAAAAGTGAAAAAGCCCGAACCCAGACATCAAAACAGAGAGAAATCGGAACCACGAAAGGAGCAGGTAAAAAAACTCCTGTTACGATATGTACCCAGCCGCCTCAGCCAGATCGCCATGTATACCGTGCCGATATATATTATTGTGGTTCTCCTCCAGCAATGGGACTTCTTTGAGTGGCTTCAGGATAAAAGTACTGCAATAATCTCTATCGAGGCCCTACCTGTAGAAGGCATATCTGTGGTAGTATTCAGTATAGTTGCTGAATTCACCGCTGGAGCCGCAGCAGCTGGTGCGATGCTGAATGCGGGCGTGCTCACCGTGAAAGAAACCGTGCTGGCACTACTTTTCGGGAGTGTAATTGCAACTCCCGTAAGGGCCCTGAGGCACCAACTTCCGAGATATCTGGGCATCTTTCAGCCTAAAATGGGTATGATCATACTCATGATGGGTCAAACTCTGCGCATAATAAGCGTTGTAATAGTGGGTGTTATATACTTTTTAATATACTGATTTGAACAGGGTAAATTATGAAAAAAATTTCATGTTTTCAGCTATTATTCCTATTTCTACTGACATTTTTAGCAGCTCCTGATTCCCTGGCATGGTCTGAAGTAAATAAAAACGGATATAATATGCCTATGGTTGGCATTGACGTGACGTTGGATATGGAAACCCTTCGTATAAAGGGAACGGCGTCGATGGAACTCCCCAAGGGAAAACCTGCACGCATAAATGTGAGAGATCTAAAGTTGGGTCTTATCACCCTTGAAGGGCAAACCATAAATCCTTTAATCGAAGATGACTCTTTCAGTATTTTGGCCTCTCACGAAAAGAGATTGCTCAAAATCCAATTTCATAGAGATTTTAAATCGTTGAGTAGTGGTGTCGATGGGAAAAGTACTCATACAATGAAAGACAATTTCATGGATACAAAAGGGTTTGTATTGCTTGATGGCTGGTGTCCGACAGTGCAAGGGCTTGCTCGCTACGAACTTAAGGCCTCGATGCCTTCAGAATTCAAGGCCATATCAGAGGCAGATGCGATAAAGACTGAATATATTGGAAAAACAGGTATCCATGTCTTTGAATTTCCCCACGCAAGGACCGGACCTTCACTTGTTGCCGGTCCATACCACGTAAGCACTCAACTGCATAAGGGTATTGAGATCGCGGCATACTTTTTCCCTGAAGACAAGGGACTCGCTGGAAGATACATTGATAAATCCATACAGTACCTCGATCTATATGAAGATCTCCTTGGTCCATATCCGTTTAGGAGGTTTGCAATAGTAGAAAACCGTGCCCCTACAGGCTACGGCCTTCCCACTTATACTCTTTTCGGGCAGGAGGTAGTAAAACTCCCCTTCATTGTGGATACATCTCTGGGTCATGAAATACTTCACTCATGGTTTGGAAATTCAGTTTATGTGGATCTGCGGGAAGGTAACTGGAGTGAAGGACTCACCACATATCTCGCAGACTATCTCTATGAAGATCAAAAAGGCAGTGGCAGCGACTACAGGCATCGATTGCTGGTAGACTACCAGAGTTATGTAAATAAAGACAAGGCCATGTCCCTTGGGCAATTTAAATTCAGGACAGATAGAGCCTCAAAGGCAGTAGGTTATGGCAAAGGAGCAATGTTGTTTCACATGTTGAAGCAGGAGATAGGTGAGAACACGTTTGACTCGGCACTCAAAAGATTTGTTTTTGATTACCGTTTCAAAATCGCCAGCTGGAGCGATTTGAAAACGGTCTTTTCAGACACGGCTAACAAGGATCTGTCCGCATTTTTTGAACAATGGCTTAAGAGAAAAGACGTGCCGATTCTTACCATGAGCAAGGAGAATGTTACCTATCTTGATATGGGAACTCAAAGTCAAAAATTAACTATCTACCAGCAAACGGAACGCCCTTACTCCCTATCAGTGCCTATGGTAATACAAACCACATCCGGGGAAATAAGCCGAATTATAAAGGTGAAAGCAAAAACGGAGTCTGTAGACATAGAAATAAAAGGCCAACTCCTTGGCGTGACTTTGGATCCGGACTACCATCTAATGCGCAAACTGGATTCT
The DNA here is from genome assembly GCA_964585405.1 of uncultured Thermodesulfobacteriaceae bacterium. Taxonomy (GTDB): domain Bacteria; phylum Desulfobacterota; class Dissulfuribacteria; order Dissulfuribacterales; family UBA3076; genus UBA3076. The sequence continues at coordinate 2,117 of CAZPDU010000296.1, forward strand.
TCAGAGTTTCCACCTGTACTATCCCGCCTACTTGGATCAGGGCACAAATTTTTTGTGCTTCCTTCGCAGGACTCAGAAATATACGATAAATTTGCGGTCTTTCTTAAGTCTTTGGGATTTGAAGAAAAGAAAGATGACTGCCTGACTGACATGGAATTGAGCAAAGTCGATCTGCTGATAATGGGTGACCCTGCCCCGAGGCTTAAACGATTGACAGGGGGAATGCCCGGCCAGGACAGTGGGGTTGTAATCACGGTTAGAGAAAATCCCATCAATTCAACAGGCGTGCTGGCCTATATAAGGGCTAGTTCTTCGAAAGAGACAGAACTCATCCTAAGAAAACTTTCTCACTATGGACGTTATAGTAAGCTTATATTTAAAGACGGTAAACTGATGGAAAAACATACTGCATCTACCCAGAACGGAATAAGTCTAACCATGCAAACCGAAATTATGGGAATCGCTGCCAGTGACCTCTCTCCGATCAACCGAATAATCAACGAATTGTCTGAAAAACAGGTGATCTATGTTGGTGAACGTCACGACAGCTTTAGCCATCACATGGCCCAACTGAGGATTATCCAGGCGCTCAATGTGCATGATCGCAAAATTGCCGTGGGCATGGAGATGTTCCAGCTACCGTTTCAGGATGTGCTTGACAGTTATCTGGTCGGCCAGATAGATGAAAAGACCTTTTTGAAAAATAGCGAGTACCTTAAGAGGTGGAGTTATGATTATAATCTCTACCGCCCAATCATTGAATACTGCAAAGAAAACGATATACCAGTACTGGCGCTTAATCTTCCCGCGGAAATTTCGAAAAAGGTGGCGAAAAATGGACTCGCATCTCTTTCGGACGAAGACTTAAAAAGAGTTCCAGTAGATCTCGACTGGTCAAATACGGGCTATAAAATACGGTTAAGAGAAATTTTTGAAGAACACCCTGCGGGTGAAGTCAAAAATTTTGACACCTTCTATCAGGCCCAGGTCCTCTGGGATGAAACAATGGCGCAAAGCGTCCACAATTATCTGAGCAATAATCCGGACCGTCAGATGGTAGTGCTTGCCGGAAATGGACATATTGCATTTGGCGATGGTATTCCTTCCAGAATCTATAGACGCGGGAACTATGATCAGGCAACAATAATTATCAACACAAACAGCGAAAGCCTGCAACATGAAATGGCGGACTTCTTCCTGTTTTCTCCTTTTGTGCCGCCGCCATTTTCCGCTAAGCTGGGCGTGATTCTCGGTCAAGAGGATAATAGGGTAGTGCTAAAGAAAGTCATGCATAACAGCCTTGCAGAAGAATCCGGCCTGAAGCCTGGAGATTTATTATTGAGCTTCGACGGAGAGCCCGTTGAGGACATTTCTGATCTCAAGCTCGCTTTACTCTTTAAGAAACAAGGGGACACCTCCATTATTAAGGTCAAAAGAATAAAAAAATTAGCACATGATAAGGTCCTTGAACTTACGACAGGTCCCTTTAAGCCCGCTAAAATGTCTTATCACCATTCGCATAGATAAAGCGGGACCAAATAACTTATTCAGATTTTGCCTGTTTTTAGTATCTCGATTTACAAATACCTTCAAATCCGTTTAGAAAAAAGAATTTAAAAAAACATAAAACATGAACTCGGTTAAGCAGCCATATTATTTGGTCTGTATGCCAAAGCCTTTTAACAGAATCGGAAAATACATATGAACGCTTATCTTATAGCCATACTGCTAATTCTTATTATTCGTTATCTGCTGGATCTGGTCTCAGACTGGATGAACGTCCGACACGTGTCGACCGAGATTCCGGTGGAGTTTAAAGGTTATTATGATGCTGAAAAATACAGGAAATCACAAAATTATCTGAGAGAAAATACCGGATTCGGAATCTTTGTAGATACGATACAGACGGTTATTACAATCGCATTTGTTCTGTTTGGCGGTTTCAATGTGGTGGACCGTATATCGATAAGCCTTGGGGGAGGAACAATTATTACCGGACTCATCTTTGCCGGAATACTCATTCTTGCGAGCAAGATCCTGAGTCTGCCGTTTTCCATCTACAGTACCTTTGTGATAGAGGAAAAATATGGATTCAATAAAACCACGCCAAAGACATACTTGCTGGACATTATTAAGTCATTAATACTGACTGCT
>CAZPDU010000297.1:0-4628 GCA_964585405.1 uncultured Thermodesulfobacteriaceae bacterium
TTATGAAAAACGTGGCATGGCCTTTCAGGAGGCGGCCAGGGAATTGAATGATCTGTTGACTGAGTGATAAGGAACTTTAATTTAAAAATAAAGGTGCGAGCAGGTTGTGAATTTAACTAAGAGTCGAGAAATACATAAGCACAAAACAAATACCAAATCGTCAAACCGGCAGATAATTAAATTAGTGGTTGCTGGTGGTGGCACAGGCGGGCATGTATTTCCTGGAATGGCAGTGGTCGAGGCCATGGAGTCATACGGCTATATAGATGTTATGTGGATAGGTACAGGCCGCCCGGTGGAAAAAAATGCGCTTTCAGAACATAAATGGAATTATAAAATCCTTAATACGGGGCCTTTGAGGGGCTCAGGCATTTCAGGGACCCTACGTTCTCTGGCTGGACTTCCTTTCTCCACGATCAGGGCTTGTTTGTGGCTCAAATCATTTAGGCCGCATGTGGTGCTTGGTGTCGGCGGATATGTCTCAGGTCCCACACTTCTTGCAGCGCGCTTACTGAGGATACCCGCAGCACTTCATGAGCAGAACCTTATACCCGGACTCACAAATCGTTTGGCATCTAATTTTGTAAAGACAGTCTTTGTGAGTTTTAAAGAGACTGCCAAATATTTTCCAAAGAACAGAGTAGTTTTTACAGGAAATCCCGTGCGGAAAAACATATTTCAATCACAGAATCACAGAATCACAAAATCACAAAATCTTCTGGTTCTAGGTGGTAGCCAGGGTGCCAGATGTATGAACAGGCTTGCCAGCTCAGCCATAGAGGTTCTGTGGCAATCTGGTTTTCATCTGGGAATTATTCACCAAACAGGCAAGCTGGATGTGTCATATGTTGAGAAATTTTATAAGGATGCAAATATTACAGCCAAAGTTATTCCATTTATCTCCGACATTGGTGAGTCCTACTCTTGGGCAGATCTGGTTATATGTCGGGCAGGAGCGGGTACTTTGGCTGAACTGGCGATTATGGGAAAGCCTTCAATACTCATTCCCTATCCTTGGGCAACAGACGGCCATCAGGTCGCAAACGCCAGAATACTGACTCAAGCCGGGGCTTCCAAATATTTTCTGGAAGGAGAAGTCGGTGCTGTAAAACTGGCAGGGGAGATACAGTCTTTACTGGAAGATCCTCAAAAACTCATAGATATGGGAAAAAATGTGCGCAGACTTGGAAAACCCAACGCGGCTGCCGAGATGGCCTCTACACTGATTAAGATGGCTGGACATACATTTTCATATTCTCAAATAGAAACCAATTCATTGAAATGTTCTAAAGTGCGCAGTCATGTATAAAAAACAACACATTCATTTTGTAGGAATCGGCGGAATAGGCATGAGCGGCCTTGCACAAATCCTTCTTAATCTTGGATATAAAGTCACAGGTTCTGATTTGTGTGAGACTGAAATCACAAGGTCTCTTAGAAAATTAGGGGGTACGATTTACAATGGTCATGCGCCTGAAAATATTCAAGGTGCCGATGTAGTGGTAATTTCCTCTGCTATCAGAAAACATAATTTTGAGGTGCAGGAGGCACTCTCTTCTCAAATTCCAGTTATACCAAGGGCTGAAATGCTGGCAGAATTGATGCGGCTCAAGAAATTCGGCGTAGCAGTGGCCGGCGCACATGGTAAGACCAGCACCACCTCCATGATCTCTTCCGTGCTTCGTTCCGCTGGTCTCGATCCAACGGTTATCATAGGAGGAAAGGTTAATGGTATTGGAAGCAATGCCTATTGGGGACAGGGCGAATTTCTTATAGCAGAAGCTGATGAGAGTGACGGCAGCTTTTTGCGTCTTACACCAAGTATAGTCGTGGTAACGAATATAGATAGGGAGCACTTGGACTACTATTCAGACTTGAATGCCATAATGCGGTGTTTTCTGGATTTCATAGACAAAATACCTTTCTATGGTCTTGCCATACTTTGTGGAGATAATCCTCCCCTCAGAGAGATGCTCTCGGTAGTAAAAAAACGAATAATGACTTATGGGACAGGACCTGAATGTGATTTACAGGCCAGAGATATCAGCTTTAAAGGCCTGGGGGTATCCTTCAATGCATGGTGGAAAGGCTCTGAACTCGGCGCGATACAACTCAAGATACCTGGATTGCACCACGTAAGGAATTCTTTGGCTGCACTGGCCCTGGGACTTGAACTGGAAATACCCTTTCACAAAATCCAGGCCGGTCTTAGTTCATATGAAGGTGTAGGCAGGCGATTTGAGATATTGGGCGAAACAGAGGGGATAATGGTAGTAGATGACTATGCACATCACCCTACTGAGATAGTGGCCACTCTCAAAGCTGCCAGGGCATGTTGGCCTGAACGCCGACTCGTAGTTCTTTTCGAACCCCACCGTTATACTAGAACTCAGGCATTGATGGACGATTTCACCACTGCCTTTGGAGAAGCTGATGAACTGTGGCTGACGGAAATATACCCAGCTAGTGAAACTCCCATAGTAGGAGTTAGCGGAAAACGTTTGGCAAGAAATATGAGGAATAAACGTGGTGTAACAGTACATTATATAGAATCATGCGGGGATCTTCCCCATGCAATTATGTCGAGCCTGCAGGAGGGTGACGTGGTTATGACACTCGGGGCCGGTGCCATAGGGCATATGGGACCGAGAATTTTAGACATGCTTAAGACAAAGGAGTCAGTAGTTGCTCTCTAAGGATCTAAGAAAGATAGAAGATCTCAGGGTTGTTCAGAGTGTCCCGCTTTTACCGCTAACAAGCTTTCGCATAGGTGGGCTGGCGCATCTGTTCCTGGCTCCAAAGACCCTGAAGGCCCTTGAAAAGACCATTTTTTATCTCAGTAGTCGTTCCATATCCTATAAGGTGATGGGCCAGGGAAGTAATTTGTTAATCAGTGACAAGGGCGTGAAGCTGGTTATGTCTCTGGCGGCCCTGAATCGCATCCAGTGTCCGGTGAAGAGCAAGTTTAAGCAGGAAGAACATTGGCAAATTTCTTCTGATTCCTCTTTACAGGAAGAGAAATCAGCTAATGGCCAGCATTTTAAAATAGTATATGTAGAGGCAGGTTGCAGGCTGAGGTCTCTTATTTCCTGGTCCATGCACAATGGCCTGTGTGGTCTTGAAAATCTTTCCGGCATTCCAGCCAGTGTAGGGGGTGCCATATTCATGAACGCCGGCGCTAACAAGTGCTTTATGGCAGAAGTGATAGAGGCTGTTCGATTCACAGGCCCTGATGGTAGTTGCTGGACCCATAGAGACCAATTGCAATTTGATTACAGGGCCTTCAGAATGCTGGACAAGGCCCTTATCTCCGCCGCAAGAATTAGATTAGGGAATAGTAGCGCTGATCGGGTTAGACAGCATGTCAGAAGCGCTATGTATAAGCGAAAAGCCACTCAGCCTTTGGGAAAACCAAGCGCAGGGTGTATTTTCAGAAATCCCACGGGAATGTCAGCTGGAAAGCTCATAGACCAATGTGGACTCAAAGGTTTTAGAATTGGGGATGCTGAGGTGTCCAAAAGGCATGCAAATTTTATTATAAATCGAGGGAAAGCCAGTGCCGCTGAAGTATTGGACTTATTGGAAATTATTAAAGAGCGCGTGAAAAAAGAGACTGATGTCGTACTTGTTCCAGAAGTATCTTTTTGGGGTATGGAGATATGAAAATTAGGAGGCCGTCTCTAGAATCCAGGTCTTCAGTATATAACTCCGGCTCGCGGGACAGATTTACAAAACCGGTTTTTTCAGTGTTGTGGTCTATCTATCCTAAATTATTGGTTAGCATAGCTGTAATATGCATTGGTTGTTTCGGCTTTTTGGTATGTCGCCATTGGGCGTATCAATCTGAGCTTTTTAGGATTTGTCAAGTTGTGATCAGAGGCAATGATCATGTCACAGAAGAGGAAATTTTACAACTGAGTAATGTGACGGGCCAAGACAATCTACTGTCTCTCGATCTAAAATCAATTGCAAAATCCATAGAAGCGCATCCTTGGGTCCGTAGTGTTGAAGTTAAAAAAAATTTGCCTGATTACTTAATGATTACGCTCAAAGAGCATACTCCAGTTGCCCTTCTGAATTCTGACAAAATGTATCTGATTGATGAACAAGGCGAAATTATCGATAGACTCTCAATAGAAAAACCCGTCTCTCTTCCAATAATTACGGGAATTGATCCTAAAGACATTATAGATAACAAGATCACAGTATCCGAAAATCGCCGCATCCAAAAGGCCATGGAGTTGATATCCATGGCAAGTAAAGGCACAAGAACTCTGGGTGTCAACAATATCAGCCAAATAGACATAGCTGAAAAAGATACCTTAATACTAGTTACATCTGACAGCCGTATTCCTTTTTACTTTGGTGATGAAAACCTCAGTGACCAATTTAGTAAGGCGGAAAAGGTCCTTTATCAACTTTATCGTTCAGGGACATATAAAAAAGTAGTCAGGGTGGAACTGGATTATGGACTTGGTAAAGCCCTGGTCAGTCTGAGGCATTAGGAGAGAAAATGGGCGAAAAACCCGGTAGCATGATTGTCGGGCTCGATATCGGCACTACAAAAATATGTGCGGTAGTAGGCGAGTTTAATGAAAGGGGCGCTGAGATTATAGGTGTAGGTACTT
>CAZPDU010000298.1:0-3647 GCA_964585405.1 uncultured Thermodesulfobacteriaceae bacterium
GTAACCTCGAAGACTTCAGCGTATCCATTGAAACCACGTTCCGGATTAAAAAGGCGCTGCCTGAGGGAATGCCGCTGGTAAGTGAAAGCGGGATCTCAACCCCGGATGACATAAAAAGGCTTCTTGATGCAGGGGTGGCTGCGGCCCTTATAGGCGAGGCCCTGGTAAAGGCAGAAAATCGCGTTACATATCTCTCTACCCTGGTTGAGGCAGGAAGGGTGCATATATAGGGAGATTCGAACATCCATGACAAGAATAAAGGTATGCGGGCTTACCGATATATTGGAGGCAAAGGCAGTGGCAGAGGCAGGGGCCGATGCCATAGGGCTGGTCTTTGCCGAGAGTCCAAGGAAAATAGACCCCCACAGGGCCAGACAGATTGTTCAAAATCTGCCGCCAATGGTCCAGACGGTCGGGGTCTTTGTTAATGAGTCTGTTGAACAAATAAGTCGAATAATAGACTACTGCGGCCTGGACCTTGTACAACTGCATGGAGAGGAGACCCCTGAGACCTGCAAAGACCTTGCCCCCAGGGCTATAAAGGCATGGCGGATAAGGAGCCAGGCAGATATTCAGGCCCTTCTGCCTTATCAGGAGGTGGTGAAGGCCTTTCTGCTTGACGCCTGGTCCCCCGGTGCCCATGGCGGAACGGGTGAGACCTTTGACTGGTCCATAGCGAGCGAGGCGAAGAGGCTTATTTCCAGGCCCATTATTCTTGCAGGCGGCCTGAAGCCGGAAAACGTTACTCGGGCAATAAGGCAGGTAAAACCCTGGGCAGTTGATGTTAGCTCGGGTGTAGAAAATGCACCGGGAAAAAAGAATATAGGCCTGGTATCTGATTTCATACGCAGGGCCTTGGTGGATTAGGTCATTCAGTCACCACCGCATGGAGGAATAGTGAACAAGTCACCAAATCAAAAAGATATCAAATCACCAGATAATTCAGGTCACTTTGGTCCCTATGGAGGACGCTTCGTTCCAGAGACGCTTATGCCTGCCATCACGGAGCTGGATTCTGCTTACCGGAAGGCCAGGCGGGATAAGGTCTTTAAAAGGGATCTCGCTCATATACTTAAACATTATGTGGGCCGCCCTACCCCTCTATACGAGGCAAAAGGTCTGCAAAAGGCCCTGGGTCAGGAAATAAGAGTATTCCTTAAGCGGGAGGACCTGGCTCATACCGGTGCTCATAAGATCAATAATACCATAGGCCAGGTGCTCCTGGCGAAACGCATGGGAAAGACACGTATCATAGCGGAGACCGGTGCAGGACAGCACGGTGTGGCCACTGCGACCGCAGCCGCGCTGATGGGCTTGAAGTGCGAAGTTTACATGGGCCGCAAGGACATGATTCGGCAGGTCATGAATGTCTTTCGCATGCAACTCACCGGGGCGAAAGTAATCCCAGTGCTCTCGGGTACACAGACACTGAAAGACGCAATAAATGAAACAATAAGGGACTGGGTTACCAACGTTGGAGATACCCACTATGTCATAGGCTCTGTAGTGGGTCCCCACCCGTATCCGATGATGGTGAGAAACTTTCAGAGCATAATCGGCAGGGAGACACGCAGGCAGATCAGGCAGCTTGCCGGCCGCCTACCGGATGTGGTCATGGCCTGTGTCGGTGGCGGGAGCAATGCCATGGGGATCTTCTATCCATTTATTAAAGACGAGGAGATCAGACTGATAGGGGTTGAAGCCGCAGGAAAAGGTATCGGAACAGATCTTCACTCTGCCACCCTGTCAGTGGGCAGCCCGGGCGTGCTTCATGGCGCCATGAGCTACCTGTTGCAGGATCACTGGGGGCAGATAAAGGGTGCCCACTCACTTGCCCCGGGCCTCGACTATCCTGGAGTAGGCCCTGAGCACAGCATCTTTAAGGACTCAGGCAAAGTCGAATATGTAGCGGTTGATGATGAACAGGCCTTTCAGGCATTCAAGCTACTGTCAGAGACCGATGGAATCATACCCGCCCTGGAAAGCGCTCACGCCGTTGCCTATTTGATGGAGCTTGCCCCATCCCTTCCCCCTGAAAGTATAGTAGTTATCAATCTCTCCGGCAGAGGGGACAAAGACGTGGCAACAGTGGCAGAATTGATCAGGGAGAGGACGGGAAAATGAACAGAATAGACCGCATGTTCTCGCAGATCAGAAAAGGGAAAGAGGCGGCGCTCATGCCGTTCATAACTACAGGGGACCCAGACATCGACACCACTGAGAAGCTTATACTGGAGATGGACCGCCAGGGGGCGAACCTTATAGAACTGGGGCTCCCCTTTTCTGACCCCCTTGCAGACGGCCCGACCATTCAGGCATCGAGTCAGAGGGCCCTTCGTCACAACATAAACGCAAAGGACCTGTTTGGTATGGTCAGGAAGGTCCGAAAAAAGACGGATATCCCTTTAGTCCTTATGGGCTACTACAACCCATTGCTTCAGTACGGCCTTTCCACCTTCGCAGAAGATGCGGCGGCATCTGGCCTTGACGGTACAATAATCCCCGATCTACCCCTGGAAGAGGCCGGGCAATGGATTGCAGCCGCAAAGACCAGGGGACTTGACAATATCCTGCTCGTGGCCCCGAACACCTCAGCGGGTCGAGTCCGAAAGATCGCCAGGGTCACACAGGGCTTCTTGTACTATGTCTCCGTAACCGGTATTACCGGGACAAGGACCGAACTCCCAGATCAACTCTATCAGGGCCTTAATGCAATCAAACAGCTGACCAAAAAGCCAGTGGCAGTGGGCTTTGGGATCTCTATGCCTGCACAGATATCCAAGCTTGCACTCGTAGCGGACGGGATTATTGTGGGAAGCGCCATCATAAAGCTGATTGAGGCCCATACCATAAAAGAGGGAGACGATCTCAGGGCCGGTCCCGATCTGGTAAAGAAAGTGGGTGAATTCGTCGGTGAACTGAAAAAGGCGACAAAAAAAGGATGTTGACAGTATCGGGTATCTTTCATACATCGGTTTACACCTTTACAGGGACCAAAAGTATCAAAACCGATGGGTGAAATAACAGCAGAAACAAGGATGTTGATTTAAAACGTGTTAACTCGTTTAAAGGTCTCCGGTTTTAAAAACCTCGTGGATGTTGATGTCCGTTTTGGACCGTTTACCTGTGTGACGGGTCCGAATGGTGCTGGCAAATCCAACCTGTTTGATGCCATCAGGTTTCTGAGTGCCCTGGCCGATGAAACACTGGTTAATGCCGCTCTATCCGTTTGTGCCGGAGGGAAAAGGCCTTCCGATATAAGCAGCCTTTTCTATCGTATCGGTGACAGGTCTGCCCAGGAAATGTCTTTCGAAGCAGAGATGATAATTCCAGGTGAAGGAATTGATGACCTGGGTCAAAAGGCAAAGGCCAGCATTACCTTTCTTCGCTACACCCTGTTTCTCGCCTATCGAGCGGCTAAGGGCCTGCCTTCCATGGAATCGATCGAACTCATTCGTGAAGATCTTGATTATATCAAGCTGGGCGAGGCATGGAGACATTTAAGGTTTCCCCACAAGGCCGGTACCTGGCGCAAATCCGCCGTGCAGGGTAAAAGGACTTCACCCCTGATTTCCACCGGCTTTGAGGGTAAAAACCGTATCATTAAATTAATCCAGGAAGGCGGCGGCAGGAAAACAAACGCTGTT
>CAZPDU010000299.1:0-16197 GCA_964585405.1 uncultured Thermodesulfobacteriaceae bacterium
ACCCTCCAAAAGCAGGCCTATGGATACCGAGATATGGATTTCTTCAAACTTAAAATTTACGGACTTCACAAAGCGAAGTACGCTTTAGTCGGATGAACCGAAAAGATAGACCCTGTGAGCCTTAAATCTCTCAGGGTTGTATCCTTCTTTGCTTGCCGCTAGGTAGGCGAGGGGTCTTTGCGGGGCGCGGATTTGATCCTTGAAATGCGTGAACAATAAAAATTTTCAATAAATTATGAATTCCTGTGCCTTGTGTTGTACTATGAATTGTTTTGTCTTGACAAGCTTGATGTAAAAAGTTAAAAACCGCGACTTCTCTCTTAACTATTATATTTAATAAAAGATATAAAGTAGAGTTAAGGATTAAATATTTTTTTGAGGCAATAGAAACATGAATAAAGATAGGACAATGGTAAGAAACATCGGCATCAGCGCTCACATTGATGCGGGAAAGACCACTCTTACCGAAAGAATTCTTTTTTATACTCAGCGCATTCACGCCATCCACGACGTGAAAGGCAAGGACGGCATTGGAGCAACCATGGATTTCATGGAGCTCGAAAAAGAACGTGGAATAACAATTACCTCTGCCGCCACATACTGTAAATGGAAGGGCTACGAGATAAATATTATTGATACTCCGGGGCACGTAGATTTCACCATTGAAGTCGAGAGGGCCCTGAGAGTCCTTGACGGAGCCATACTGGTCCTTTGCTCTGTTGGGGGTGTACAGTCTCAGTCCATTACAGTCGACCGGCAAATGTCCAGATACAAGGTCCCCTGTATCGCCTTCATAAATAAGTGTGACCGTAGTGGTGCCAACCCGTTCCGCGTTATAAAACAACTCAGAGAAAAGCTGAACCATAACGCCGTTGCAATGCAAATACCTATAGGTCTTGAATCTGACTTTCAGGGCGTTGTAGACCTTATCTCCATGAAGGCTATATATTTTGAGGGCCCAAGCGGTGAAAAGACACGTTTAGAAGAAATACCCCAAGGACTTCGCGCAGAGGCTGAGGCCTCCCGAGAAAGACTTATTGATGCCGCTTCAATGTTTTCTGATGAACTCATGGAGGCCGCCCTTGATGATAGGGTCACCACAGATTTATTGGTTGAAGCGATAAGAAAGGGCACTCTTGTCCGCGGACTTACCCCTGTATTTATTGGGTCTGCGTACAAGAACAAAGGGGTACAGCCTCTCCTTGATGCAGTAGCTCAATACCTGCCGCAACCAATGGATATTGAAAACTACGCCATAGATTTGGAAAATGAGGGAGTTGAAAAGAGACTTGAAACAGATCCTTCAAAACCTCTTGTAGCCCTCACGTTCAAGCTGGAAGAAGGCCGATACGGACAACTCACTTATATCAGGGTATATCAGGGGACCCTCTCCAAGGGAGACACCATAGTAAATTCCAGGACCGTTCAAAAGGTCAGAGTGGGAAGGGTTGTACATATACATGCCGACCAGATGGAGGAAATAGAGTCTATTCCTGCCGGCTATATTGGAGCGCTCTTCGGCGTGGACTGTGCATCCGGTGATACCTTCACATCTCAGGGAATTAGATATAGCATGACCTCCATGCACATACCCGAGCCGGTTATTTCACTGGCAATTTGTCCTAAAGACAACAAGGCCCAGGTCAAAATGTCAAAGGCCCTTTCCAGATTTACAAAAGAAGATCCTACATTCAGGGCGTACGTTAATCATGAGACCGGAGACACTATTATCTCCGGTATGGGAGAACTTCATCTTGAGATATATGTTGAGCGAATGCGCAGGGAATACGATGCAGACGTTACCACCGGCATACCACAGGTGGCATACAGAGAGACTATTACCAGGCATGCCGAATTCAACTATACCCATAAAAAGCAGACAGGTGGTGCGGGTCAGTTTGGAAGGGTAGCCGGATATATTGAGCCTGTTGAAGACGAATTTGTCTTTGAAAACAAGATAGTCGGTGGTGCTATACCCACGGAATTTATCTCTTCCTGTGAAAAAGGTTTCAAAAAAGGTATGGAGAAGGGTCAACTGCTGGGCTTTCCTGTTACAGGAGTAAAAGTCGTTATTAACGATGGTCAATCTCACCCTGTTGACTCTTCTGACATGGCTTTTCAGGCGGCGGCCCGCAGGGCCTTTGGGGAAGGCTACAAAAAGGCCAAACCTGTCATACTGGAACCCATAATGAAAGTGGCAGTGGAAACGCCTACTGAATTTCAAGGGGCTGTAATGGGATTACTTAACCAGCGGAGAGGGATGATCCTGGGTACACAGGATGAAGGAAATATAAGCGTCATAGAGGCCGAGGTCCCGCTTGCCGAGATGTTCGGCTACTCAACAACTCTGCGCTCCGGCACGCAGGGGAAAGCCCAGTTTACCATGGAATTTTCTACCTATCGTCAGGTACCTAAAAACATAGCAGATGAATTGATAAAAAAAGCCGCCGATGAAAAGAAAAGGGCCGCTTAATCCTTATGTTTTTCAATCTGTTTTTTCCAGACGAAATTTTGAAGAAAGTTATGAATTTTAAATATTAAATTTTTAATTTTTGGAATAAAATATAATAATAAATAGTTATCTCGGTAATCTATTACTCAGCATTCAATATTTTACAAAACATCTTTTTTTTAAAAAGGTCTTTAATATGTCAGGGAACAATCCAATTTTTAAAAATCCGCTGGAGTTTATTAAGGAAAATGCCGGACATTTTCTCGAGGATGGACAATTCGGTGCAATACTCGCCAGGGCTGGAGAAGGCAAGACTTCTTTCATGATGCACCTGGCCCTGGATAACTTGCTCAGAGGAGAAAATGTACTTCATATATGTCTGGGGCAACCGATTAAAAAGGTTTGCCTTTGGTACGAGGAAATCCTGCAAGGGATATCAAATCAATATGAGTCAAATAATACCAATTTGATGTGGGAGATGATACTTCCGCACCGTTTTATTATGACTTTCAGTATCGATGACTTCAGCGTAAAGCGTCTTGAAGAACGTTTAGGCGACCTCACTGAACAGGGCATATTCTTTCCTCAGATTGCACTCGTAGACGGGCTGTCGTTTGATAAAATAGATCAGGCTGCCTTAATCAAACTCAAAGCACTGGCCAAGGAACACGGTTTCCCTATATGGTTTACTGTAATGATTCACAGAGAAGATAACCTTGAACAACAAGGTGATATCCCGTTTCCAATAAGTCCAATATCAGATCTTTTTGAAGTAATAGTGCAGCTTAGGCCTGCCGGGCATGAAATAAATGTTCAGCTCATCAAGGGACAAAGACTGGACCAGGTTCTGTAATTAAAAATCGTGAGTGATAATATCCTGCTTTCTGTCAAGGGGCTTGAAATTGAGATCAGGACTAATAGAGGGCCTTTGTTGCCTGTAAGGGGCCTTTCTTTTTCGGTTAAAAAGGGGGAAAACGTCTGTCTCGTGGGAGAATCCGGTTGTGGAAAAAGCGTTACCGCTCTTTCCCTGCTGGGCCTGCTCTCAACCCCTCCGTTTAATTTAAGAAGTGGAAAAATAGTATTTGAGGGAATAGATCTCATGGAACTTACCCCTAGTGAGTTATGTAGCATCAGGGGTAAAAAAATAGCCATGATTTTTCAGGAACCTATGACGGCGCTTAATCCGGTTTTCACAATTGGAGATCAGATTTCGGAAGCCATGACAACCCATGTCAGACTTGCAAAAAGACAGATACGGGAACGGATTATTGAGCTATTAAAACAGGTTGGGATGCCTGCACCGGAGGAGAGGATTACAACTTATCCTCATCAGCTTTCAGGAGGGCTGCGTCAAAGGGCCATGATAGCCATGTCCCTCGCATGTCAACCAAAACTGTTGATAGCAGATGAGCCCACTACTGCTCTGGATGTAACCATACAGGCCCAAATCCTTGAATTACTGAACAGACTTCAGAGACAAAATGACCTCGGGCTTTTGCTCATAACGCACAACCTTGGAGTAGTAGCCCAGATAGCCCACAGGGTAATAATAATGTATGCGGGGAAAATAGTTGAAGAGGGGTTAACTGATGATCTTTTTGACAATCCCCTCCATCCATACACCCAAGGTCTTCTGGATTCGGTGCCCTATGGTATTCCTCCGGACTCCAAGCGTCTCGTTTCCATCCCCGGGAATGTACCTGCCTTGGATTCCATCCCTTCTGGATGTGCTTTTCAGGACCGCTGTCCCAGGGTCATGGATATTTGTAAAAAAATAGAGCCTGAAGATTTGCTTTTGGAAAATAACAGGCGCGTTTCCTGTCACCTTTTCACATAAACGGTATCAGTCGCCTCCACCAGGATTCATTCGATTCTTTTGCTATATCTGTCTCGGTATCAGAGGGCTGCCCAAATATCTTATCCTCTTGTAGAAGATGTGCCGCTTTTAACCCCGCCGGGGTGTCCGGATAAATGTTCATGGCAATCTCCAGACGATTTTTAGCTTGAGGCACCTGCCCGGTTCGGGCATACCATTGTGCAACCAGGAGTTCATGTTTGGCCAGACGGTCTCTGGCCTCCGCTATTCTCTTACGGGCCTCATAACTATAGGGACTATTCGGATATCTGCTCAGGAGTCGTTCATAGGTCTCAATGAGTTTATGGGTGGAAGTCTGTTCACGATCAGGGCTTTTCATTAACCTGTAATAGCAGGAACCCTCCTGAAAGATAACATATATTACCGCCTCATTGGTAGGATGAAGCTTCTCAAACTCCTCGTAAAGGAGTAAGGCTTCGTTATAATTGCCCATGTGGAACTTACAATCTGCAAGACGCAATTCCGCAAGCGTAGCATACGGGCTAAAGGGATAACGATCTTTTATTTTTTGAAATATCTCCTCTGCCATGGTATAGCGCCCTTGCAGAAAGTAGTCCATGGCCTTGTCAGACAGATCAATCTCGTTCTCCGGTTTCGCTGGATCGGTTGCAGAACGAAACCATGAAAACATGCCTTTATCTTTGTCGGACTCAATACTTTGATCCTTGCCGGCACATCCGAAGGAAATGCCTGTAATTAAAAGGCTTAAAAGCATAAGATATCTGATTGACAATCTTTTACAGCTTCTTGTTCGATGATGCGATTTATTCATTTGGATTACGCTGCAAAAAATATATTCTCACAACAAAAACACAAGGCGCTGAAAATGCATTTTCCCTGAGATCAGGACAACGCTTTGTTAATAGCGGCTTCGATAACAGTCTTCCCCACCGCACCGGTAATTTGTTCTACGACTTGTCCATCCTTAAAAACGATTAAGGTGGGAATGGCTCTTATGCCGTACTTGCCTGGAGTAGCAGGACTTTGGTCTACGTTCATCTTGGCTACTATTACTTTTCCTTCATAGGCTCCTGCCAGCTCTTCAACTACCGGTGCAATAGCCAGACACGGTCCACACCAGCTCGCCCAGAAATCAACCAGTACAGGTTTATCAGATTTTAAAACCTGAGATTCAAAATCTGCATCAGTTACATGCATCAATTTGTCTTCAGACATGATTTATATATCTCCTATTATTTATAATAAAATATGGGGGTTTAACCTCAACATTTCTTCGAAGGCAATCTGTTTCCAAGGCCAATATCAAATAGTAAAGGTGAATGTAGGCCAGGGTTCACTGACTGTCAAGAGACTTCAGACAGTACGGCTATCGCCTGATCTATTCTTTTGACCGAAAGGATCTCTAAGTTATTCGAATACTTGATACGATGAGATACGGCCTCAGGAACAATGCACCTCTTGAGCCCCAGACGGGCAGCCTCGTTTATTCTTAATTCCATCCTTCCAACCGGTCTCACCTCGCCAGTGAGACCGACTTCACCAAAGACCGCTGTGTCCATATTAAGTGGAATATCTCTGAGACTTGAGACTATAGCCATTATTACGGCGAGTTCACTTGCAGGCTCGGATATTTTAAGCCCACCAACAACATTTATAAAAATATCTCGGTCAAAAAGTACCACCCCCAGATGTCTTTCTGCAACCGCAATGAGCAAGGCCAGACGATTGCTGTCAATACCGGTTGAGGTCCGTCTTGGTATCGCCAGGTGTGAGGGACTTACCAGTGCCTGAATTTCTACCATTATGGGACGGGTACCTTCCATGCATGGAACAATTACTGATCCAGGAAGCGCATTTGGCCTTTGGGCAAGGAAGACCTCAGAGGGGTTAGAGACCTGTTCCAGTCCGGTTTCAGTCATCTCAAAGACACCTATTTCATGAGTTGGGCCGTAACGGTTTTTTACAGTCCTTAAAAGCCTGAATGTGTGACTTCGATCCCCTTCAAAATACAATACAGTGTCCACCAGATGTTCAAGTGCCCGAGGTCCTGCTATGGCCCCTTCCTTTGTCACATGGCCCACGAGTATCGTCGATACCACTTTGGATTTAGCGAGCTGCATTAACCGTACCGTAGTTTCCCGGACTTGGACCATGCTACCTGGAGCTGATAATATCTCACCGCAAAACAAGGTCTGTATGGAATCTACAGCCAGTATAGAATGATTCTGTTCTTCCATAATCTCAATAATTCGATCAAGTTCTGACTCGCAGGCAACCCAGAGATTTTCAGGGATCTTGCCCAACCTCTCAGACCTCATTCTGATCTGAACCAGTGACTCTTCGCCGCTGACATACAAGACTTTCTTCTGCTTTTGATGAGAGGCCAGATGACATAGTAACTGCAGGAGTAATGTAGACTTACCTATGCCGGGCTCTCCTGCCAATAATACCAAGCTGCCTGGTACCAGTCCCCCGCCTAATACCCGATCCATTTCACTTATCCCAATGACAATTCTGGCATCATCGACGTCGGTGGACACCTCCAGCAAGGGTAAGGGGGCAGAACGATTCACACCTGAAAGACTTCGAGCTTTTATATCTAGGGTATTTACAGATTCTTTCACCAGTGTGTGCCATTCTCCGCAACCAGGACAACGACCAAGCCACTTGGCCGAAGTCTGGCCGCAAGCCTGGCACACATAGATTGCTTTGTTGTCTTTGCTCAATACCTCAATTCCTCATTTATTAGTGTTGAATTTGATATCCCTGCAAATTCATTATGAGTATTTTGATGTTTACACTATTAATCCATGTCAATCCATGTAATCTGTATTTCCCAAAATGGAATTTCCAAACTATAGAATTAATGGCGTGGTAATGTAATTTTGACGGTTGCGCCGCCGCCTTCGCGATCCATAAAACTGATTTCACCACCCATCGCTTCTAATAGACGGTATACTATGGCAAGACCTAGTCCGGTACCTTTTGTTTTGGTGGTAACAAACGGTTCAAAAAGACGATTTTTCACGTCCAGAGGCAGGCCTGGGCCATTATCCTCTACCATAAGAATCAAAACAGGGCCGCTGGATTTTATGCTGAACCAGATTTCCCCTCTGTTAATTTCACTCACCGCCTCGACGGCATTTTGTACCAGATTAAAAACTACTTGCATCAATTTTTCTCTGTCAATATGCAATTCCAGTTTCTGACACGACATATGAAATTTTACATCACCAATTAAATGGGCAATACTCCTTTTAATTTCCTGGCAGAACCTTTCTGTATCAAGCTTTTTTTCATTGAGTCTGACAGGCCTTGCATAAGTCAGCAGATCAGCTGTCAAACCCTCAAGCCTTTTGGACTCCTCCACAATTACGGAAAAATCCGCGCTTTCATCAGGATCCGTTGTATTCTCCAGATAAAATTGGGCAAAACCCTTTATACTGCTCAATGGATTTCTTATTTCGTGGGCCAGGACTGCTGCCATTTCACCGAGGGCCGCCATGCGCTCCTGTTTGTGCAGCCTGGCTTCCAGACGATAATTTCTGCGCCAGGACCAGAGAAAAAAGAACGTCAATATCCATAAAGTAGTAAGCGAAAGTCCAATTAAGACAAGTTGAAAGTCGGCCTTTCTGAGAATTGTTCGGGCTGGATATGGATGGATCGAAACTCTCAGGCAGTAAGCCTTGGCGTTGTCAATGAACTCAATTTTTTCCAGTTCACTGGACGGTTCAAAATCAATAATATCATTCTTTCTGTCGCTGTTGCCCTGTACAGAGAAATGAAGGTGCAAGGGAAAATCCAGCACAAATACCTCCTCCCCGGTTGCAAGGGTAGAAAAATGGATTTCCGGCTGTTTTTTTAAAATTACGCTTTCTATATGGGCATCAATCTGGTTTCTTCCCACCATTAGAGGATTGGAATGGAGTAAGACATTACCACCTCGATCATAAAGTACTAGAAAGGCGAGATCATCCCATTTGTCAGTAGCTAAAAGTTCGGGGAAGAGTTCATTTTTGAGACCAATCCTTTCCAGCGTAAAGCCCAGGCTCACAGCTATATCCACTGCCCGGTTTTCAAGCAGATTCTTCGATCCCTCTATGGATATGCGGTAAATACCAACGGCGCTGATTAGTGCCAATACGGAGAAAAGCAATAATATTATTAAGGCCGACACCAGATAACCCACGGAAAAGTTGTTTTCAGACCGCTTTCCCTTAAAATATGAATTCATAAAGTAGTAATCTCCGACAATTCAGGGCATTATCTTAATGAAAATATATTTTACCGCATGGGTTGTTTTGTGATAAGCATAATAAATATCAAGAGGTAGAAAAGACATGAGATACTCACAGGCTAAACAGGGAAGAATTTTTATTATTCGTCTTGAAGACGGAGATATTGTTCACAATGAAATTGAAAAATTGTGCCGCAAGGAATCTGTCAAGGCAGCGGCTTTAATCATTCTAGGCGGAGCTGACAAAGGAAGTAAACTTATAGTAGGTCCTCAAGACGGTCGCGGAGAGCCGATTGTCCCTGCGGAACATATTTTTGATAATGTCCATGAGATTGCCGGGACAGGAACGATTTTTCCGGATGAAAAAGGTAAACCTGTATTACATATGCATATGGCCTGTGGGAGAAAAACATCTTCATTAACCGGATGTATTCGCAAAGGTGTTAAGGTATGGCATATAATGGAGGCAGTATTATTTGAACTAGTCGATACAACCGCAGTACGTTCTTTTGATTCAACTACAGGATTTGAATTACTGCGGCCCTGAGTAGCAAGAGTCTGAGAGGCGCTTTGAGTAATCAGTTAAAAATATGCCTATTGTCCTGCTTTTCCTTTTGTTTCTTTTCAATGTTGCGTCTGGGCCGACATATTTGCTATGCGTACCCTTAATGCGCCTTGAAAAAACAGAATTAAGGCATAATCGGTAATGCTTTTTGTTGACTACACGGATTGGGTCCAACTTGCATAATACTCTTCAGACCCCTGACAATAAATTCTTAATTTTTGCAACACCTTCGTAATCTGTATCGTAAATGAAAAGAAATGAAAGTGAATACGATAAATACATTATCTCATTCTTGGGAAATTTTGCGCATGTCTTCCAGACCTTTGAGAGGATCACATTTCAGACTTTTTGCATTGTAATCAGATATGATCTTGGTTACGAAATAGCTCCCAACAAACATGTTTTATGCCTTAAAATACCCTTTATTTTGCGTCTTTTAGTCAAGTTGATACTCAGTGATCAATTGTCTCCTCATTTACTTCCACCTCAAGTTCAAAAAAACTGGTCCCGCAATCGTAGCATTTAACATCTATTCTGTTTTCCTCCTGCAATGAGACGTAGATCTCATCACATCCGCAGGAACATGGAGTTTTTATTGATTCTTTTATAACCTTTTTAATAGACGGATAAAGCGTAGTCGGTATATCTGTATCATATACTATTTTCAATTTGCAGCCTCCAGAAAAAATGCGTCAGACAACAGGAATAACTTTTAGAAAGGACGCATTTGGTTCTTTATCATACCAACGCGATTGGAGAATTGTAAAGGGTTTTGATGCACTTTCGGCAAAATATAGAAGACTGCGGCCTAAAACGGGTATTGGTGTTGGAGGTAATTTCATTTCTTTATTGACAAAATTCCAAAGCGCAATTATTAATTTATAAGGTGAATCATTATTCATTAATATAAGAAGGAGGAGCTTTCGGGATGAGAAGTAAAAAAGTGTTATGCCTGTTGGTTGCGCTGTGTTTTGGCTTTGTAATGGCGGGGGTATCTCTTGCGACTGATAAGGGACCTGAGACTATTACGATGAATTCAAAGGTGTATCCGGAGCACAAAAAATCATTGGTCACCTTCAGCCACCAGAAACATAATGTGGATTACCAAATAGGCTGTTGCGAATGCCACCATGTGTATAAGGATGGCAAGAACGTCTGGAAAGAAGGGGACGAGGTCGCGAAGTGTGATTCCTGCCACAGCGAAGCCAAGGCACCTGCGGGGCAAAAGTTGAGTAAAGAAGAACAGATCAAGGGCTATCATTACTCAGCCATTCATGAGAATTGCAAGGGCTGTCATCAGGATGTAAACAAGGAAGGCAAGGCCGCTCCTACCAAGTGTACAGAGTGCCATCCTAAGTAGGGGCTACAGATAATAAAAAAAGATTGGTAAGAGTTTTTCCGATATTACTCTGTACCATGGTCATGTCATGAGAAATGAGAAGGCCTGCCGACTATAAACCGGCAGGCCTTTTGAGTTTTTGATCATGCGATTGGCCAATGATCCTTATGGATATCAATCACATGTTCTATTATCCGCGGACCCGGCCCTGGATTCTCCAACCGGGAAAGCACGCCATTGTCCAGAACCTCCATGCCCCTGCATTCATTTAGAACTGCTAGAACTCCATCTCTAAGTCCTTTAAAGTCATAGCCCCCTTCAAGACAGAATAGTATTCTGCCCTTACAGCACAGCTCTGCAATATTGACTAAAATCCTGGACATATAGGCGAAGCCGTTTGCAGTGACTTTCATGCCTCCCAATGGATCATCCCTGTAAATATCAAATCCGGCTGAAACGAGTATAAAATCCGGAAAAAAGGTTTTGCCAATGGGCATGACCAGGCGATTGAAAATGGCGGCAAAGTCCTCATCTCCAGCACCAGGGCCCAAAGGCACATTTACAGTAAAGCCCTTTCCATTACCTTCACCTGTTTCATCTGCCTTTCCGCTTCCTGGATAGAAGGGATACTGGTGGGTTGAAAAGTATAATACACTGGAATCATCGTAAAAGCTTTGCTGAGTGCCGTTCCCGTGATGAACATCCCAGTCTACAATCAGGACCCGTTCACAACCGAGCACCCGTCTTGCATAATGAGCACCAAGTGCCACATTATTAAAAATACAAAAGCCTTTGGCACGATCTTTTTCTGCGTGGTGCCCCGGCGGGCGCACCAATGCGAAACCATTTTGCGCATCAGACCCGTCTATCTTATCCATGGCAGCAAAAACGCCTCCGACAGCCAGACAGGCTGCTTTCCAAGATCCTGCGCTTGTAGCCGTATCCGGATCCAGGCGGCAAAAATCTTTGCAGGCGGTATTTGCGATCATATCTATGTAATCACCGGTGTGATTCCATAAAAGCTCATCTCGGCCGGCTGATCTTGGGGTAATATATTCAAAAAGGTCTTGCACATCATCCTGGTCCAAGCGCTCGTAAATAACCCTCAGACGATCAGGCGACTCTGGATGACCGAACCCTTGGTCATGCTCAAAATACCTGGGATCTCTGACTATTATCGTTGCAGCCATTTTCAGGGCAGACACTTCTTGCACCTGCAAAAACCTTCCCTGCAGGCATCATATCGCGATTTAAAAATTACACGGTTTGATTTGCGAGTCTTTTTCCCATAAGGACATGAAGGCCTATGAAAGCGCATGGATTGCCGATTACCCACATAATAAGCTTCAGGCCTGGCCGGTTTGATTGACCATATACCCCGTTTGGCATCTATAGCCTCTCTCTGTGCGGTGAGCAATTTCTTGCTGAAAGGTGAGCCTTTTTGAGAAAAACATAAAAAGGCCATGCCCTCACGAACAAGTATTTCATTGACCATTCGACCGTCAGGAAGAAATACATAGGCCAACAGTCGGCCGAAACGATCCCGCTTTTCATCATCTTGTACCAGCATGACGAACCTGTCCTCGACCAGTTGCCTGTTAAGTTCAGTAGCTTTCCATCCCAAGGTTTCTCCGAGTTTGTCTCCATTAGGTATCTCAGGAGAATTTATCGCGCGATAGCGTACCTTCGTTCCTTTTTTGAGAACTATAGTATCGCCATCAATTACATGGGCTACAAACGCGCTTTCCTCTGCAAAAGACAACCCAATAGAGGCAAGAGGCCAGATAGCTGCAAAAAAAAATATCAGGATGGATGTGGATAATCTGAACCTCATCCCCATTTTGGAATCCTCTATATAATTGTACTGCAAGATGTCCCAAAACACTATTTCGCTCAAAAAACTAAATGTAGAGTACTGGATTTCCGGGCAGCGAGTCTTATTACTCAATGTGTTCCTCAGTAGAGAGGAAAACAAAAAAATAAGGTAGACAGCGTATCTTTGAGCAGAATCATCTTTTCGTAAGTCGCATTAATGCCTCCAGATAACGCTGGTGGGTCTTTTCTACGATATCTGGAGGAATCTCCGGCCCCGGCGGCTCTTTGTCCCATGAAATGGATTCCAGATAGTCCCTTACAAACTGCTTATCAAAACTCGGCTGTGAGCCGCCCGGTGTATAGTCTTCAGCCGGCCAGAATCTGGAAGAATCAGGGGTCAAAACTTCGTCAATCAGAATAAGCTCTCCGCTGGATATGCCGAACTCAAACTTGGTGTCAGCAATTATTACTCCTTTTCCTATAGCGTAATCCGCCGCTGTGTTGTAAAGCCGGACACTTATATCCCTGACCTTTTCTGCCAAATCTTTGCCAAGCAGCTTATGGACCTGTTCAAAGCTTATATTCTCGTCGTGAGAGGCAATATCAGCCTTGGTGGAAGGTGTGAATACGGCATTCGAAAGCTGCTGCGACTCAAGCATCCCCTCTGGCAACCTGATGCCGCATACAGAACCTGTCCGGAGATAGTCTTTCCAGGCGGAGCCGGCAATATATCCTCTGACTATACACTCAACTGGTAATGGTTTTGCTTTTTTGACCAGCATGCTTCGGCCTTCAAGGAACTCTGAAAATGGCTTTAACTCCTCGGGAAATAGAGATATGTCTGTCTCCACCAGATGATTCACTACCAGGTCTTTCAATTTTTCAAACCAGAACAGAGACATCTGAGTAAGTATACGACCTTTGTCCGGTATTGGCGTGGGAAGAACGACATCAAATGCAGAAAGACGATCAGTTGCCACGATCAGCAAACATTCCCCCACTTTGTAAATGTCTCTTACTTTTCCTCTATGTAGAAGATGAAGGCCTGCAAAGTCTGTTTTAAATAGGGGCATGTATTTGTCTCCTGTTAATACCCTTTGGGCTATTTGGAAAGATCTCTGATACCAATCTTATTAGATTACACTGACTAATCCATGGACATCCTGGTAATACATGACCAAGATGAAAATTTCTATACTATGCGGTCATTATAAATCAGACTAACCAATAAACAGAACCATGGCAATCATCTGATGGCGATGCTTGCGGGTTGACCTAATATTTTTTGCCTGTACACAGTAAAAATATTTCTACGCTCTCCGATCTTGAACTCTTCGGCTTGAATATGCGAACTGACTGGAAAACCTTTCTGCATTTATCCCGGAAAAAAGCAAAATCCTCCCCCTGGAAGACCTTGCAGAAAAAGGTGCCTCCGGGTCTAAGTAAATCTCCAGCCAAAACCAATGCACGTTCTGCGAGAGCTATAGACCGGAAGTGATCCACATCTTTGCGGCCGGTAGTTTTAGGGGCCATATCGCTGAGTATCACATCGAAATACGGAGAAAACTCTTTTAGGTCTGCGGACTGGAGATCATAGACGTTTTTCTGCAATATACGGACATTATCTGCAATTATATCAAATTTTTGGACGTCAACTGCCACCATAAGGCCCTTAGACCCCATTAAGCCGGATGTATACTTTGACCATGAACCTGGAGATGCCCCGAGGTCAATAACCCTCTGTCCCTGCCCCAGGAAACCGTATTTTTCCTGGGCCTCTTTCAGCTTGTAGACCGACCGGGCGGGAAAGCCCTGTTCCTTAGCCTTTTTAAAATAATGATCCTGGACCTTTTTCACTATGAGACATCACCCATCAAAAATTAAAGGCCAGTATTTAAAGATTTATCGTAAACAATTCTTTCGACTTTCGGCTTCAGGCTTTCAGCCCTTATGCAACACCGCAGATCAGATCTTTTCAGAGTATTTATCAATAAGTTCAGCTAGATGTAAAATCTTGTGCCCTTCGGTCTTATGAGCAGACCCGGCCCTCCATTGCAGCAGACAACCTGAGCATGTAGTAACTACAATAGATGCACCGCTCCTGTCCCATGCCGAAAGCCTTTTTTCAAAGATTTTCCAGGCGAGCTCAGGATTACCAATACTGAAGAGCCCCCCCTGTCCGCAGCATTCATGAGACATGGGCCTGAAGGCATCTGCAAACAACCTGTCCAGCAGTCCTTCACTTTCCGCTACACCACCCAGATCAAATCGTTGATGACATGGAGCATGATACGTCACTGTGGCTGATCTATTCCCTGACATTCCGAGTGGTAATGCGTTTAACTCAACGACAAGCTGGCTGAATTCCCGCACCTTGTTAGACACATTTATGGCGATTTGTTTTTCTATCTCATTTTCACTGAACAGCTGTGGCCATTGCTTTATCATGGAGGCACAGGCAGCACAACCTGTAACTATGAAATCCGCCTTTGCCGTCTCAAGGACCTCAAGGTTTTGAAGTGCAAGTTCTTTAGCGGTCTTCACTGCACCTGCCGACCACGCAGGCAGACCACAGCACCCCTGTCCCAATGGTACCATAACCTTGCCTCCTAAACACCGTATAATGGCCTCAGCTACTTCAGGATAGAGGTAGTTCTGAATGCACCCCAGAAAAAGGGCTATTCTGGGTCCCGGCCTGAGATCAGTCACGCAACCCGGATCAAGCAACCTGAAATGCCTTCTCGAAAGGGCCGGCCGGTGAGCAAGAGAAGGCATCTCAAAATAAGGGGCCTCATCCTTTGAGGTCCGATGGTCTTTAAGGCCTATCAAACGCCAAATAAGGCCGCTTGTACCTGGAACGACGGAAAGGAGCTTTGCCAGTAAGGGAGCTAACCTGCGACTTCTGAGTATATCCCATAACCACCATGGTGTGGAAAATCCTTTGGCGTAGCCTGCTCCCCTGGCATTTCTGACTAGGGCATCTAATTTTACTCCGGCAGGACATACGTGACTACAGGCTCCGCACTGAACACAGCCCTTTAAGGTCTCAACCACCTTGACTAGAAGCATATTTTTTCCAGAATCTTTATCTTCTGGAACAAAATTCAGGTCTTCGCCAATAATTTCCGTGATGAGTCTGTATTTGCCCCTTGGTGACAGGCGTTCGTGTCTGGTAACGTCGTATACCGGGCATACAGAAAGGCATGCGCCACACCTGACACATTTATTTACGGCATTAATTCCGTCATCAGACAAACCGCCCTCATTTTTTCGAAGATCATTCAGGTGCCTTCACCTCTAAAACAGGCTATTCGTGGAATTATCAGACAGAGATGGACTATCTTTTACCCTGTCCTTTTTTGCCTTTTCAATAGCTTCCAGCAAAGGATTGCTTGCATCGCCAGACTTGGTGCTATCGCCCTTCATTTTGTTTCTTTTTGCCTTTTCAATAGCTTCCAGGAACGGGTTTTTAGCAGGGCCGCCAGGCCTAATAGTGGTGACCTCCTTGCTGACGTATTTCTGTTTCAACCCTTTTATTTTACTTATAGCTGCTCCATCCACAGGAAGACTTGCCTTTAGGGGATGGAGTTCATGGTTCAGCCCCTGTATATTATTCTGTGAATTGAGTGTTACTATACATTTACCTATTGATCTGCCCTTTATATCACCCCGCAAAAGATAAGTATTTCCCACTTTTAATGGTTGATACCGCTGTTTACCAGGGCCGCTTTCGATAATAATATCTATGCCGTAAACAATGCTGAGCAGCTTTCTATTCTCAAATTCACTGAGATTAGACAACAATATTATTACATCGACTCTGTTCTTAAGCTCAGGAACCAGTGACTTAAGACGAGTTGCAGGATCGAGTACCTCTATACTGTCTGCCTTTATCCTTTGATCCAATTCTGGTGACGTGATGGCAAGGACGCCTACTTTTGTACCATTAACA
>CAZPDU010000300.1:0-1880 GCA_964585405.1 uncultured Thermodesulfobacteriaceae bacterium
TCAAGGAGAAGAAGCTTATGGAACAGCACCTTGCCCGAATGGAGAGACTGGCATCGCTAGGAGAGCTGACAGCAGGCCTGGCCCATGAGATAAAGAACCCCTTGGCCGGAATTGACGGAGCGCTTCAGATCCTGTCCCAGTCGTTTTCCAAGGACAGTCCTGAGAAGGCTGTCTTTAAAGAATTATTCGGGCAGATAAAGCGTTTGGACCAGTCTGTCCATCACCTGCTGGAGTTTGCCCTACCTGCAAAACCAAATTTATTGCCTCTAAAATTGATAGATATAATAAATAAGACCATGCTTCTGGTGTCTACCAGGATAAAGGACGAGATGATCGAAACCCGGGTGAACTTAGACAGTGATCACCCCACCATTCAGGGGGATCCGCACCTGCTCCAGCAGGCCCTGCTCAATATTTTGTTAAACGCGCTGGATGCCATGAGTCCAGGAGGCCTTTTAGAGATTCATACATGCTGGGCGCATAAGGCCGACGGCTGTTCACGCATAAAATGTATAAGCAGATTGAACAGGTCAATCGACAAAGGTGTAAGGGTGATTGTCCGTGATAGTGGTTGCGGCATTGACCCAAAAAATATTGATTCCATTTTTAACCCGTTTTTTACCACCAAGAACCATGGTACGGGTTTAGGCCTGTCTATAACCCATCGTATCATCGAACAGCACAATGGCACTATTTTTGTGGAAAGCGAACTCGGTAATGGAACTGTATTTATTGTCAATCTTCCCGCCGATTAAATGGGGGAGGGGTATGTTAAATGCCTAAAAGAGTATTGATTGTTGATGACGAGTATCTGGTCTCGTGGTCGCTGGAAAAGGCCCTTGCCAAGGTCGGTTATTCCGTAAAGGTAGCTGCTACAGGTGCGGAGGCCAGACAAAAATTTGAGACGTTTTCCCCTCATGTTATTCTGCTGGATGTCAGGCTTCCTGATGCCAGCGGGCTGAACCTGCTGCAGGAATTCAAGAGCCAGGATAAAGACGTAATAATAATTATGATCACTGCATACGCAGATGTAAATTCCGCAGTTCAGACCCTCAGGGACGGGGCTGAAGATTATGTGGGAAAACCCTTTGACCTTGAGAACATTAAACATACGGTTGAAAAGGCCCTGGAGAAAAAATATCTCAAACAGCAAGTAGATTTCTTCCACCGTGAAATCAGGCGAAAATATACATACGATAACCTGATAGGCAACTCCATTGCCATGATTCAGGTATTCAAGATGATCAAGGTCTGTGCGGAAACGGATGCCAAAACCGTACTGATCCTCGGAGAAAGCGGCACAGGCAAGGAGCTGACCGCCAATTCCATCCATTTGCATAGTGCAAGGTCCGAATCACCATTTATAGAGATAAACTGTGCGGCCATACCTGAGAATCTGCTGGAAAATGAACTTTTCGGCCACGAACGCGGTGCCTATACAGATGCAGTGAGCAGATACAGGGGTATATTTGAATCCGCTGAGGGGGGCACTGTCTTTCTGGACGAAATCGGAGATATGCCTCTGGCTATGCAGGCCAAGATCCTGAAGGTGATTGACTCTAAAAAATTCAGGCGTTTAGGCGGCAGGCAGGAGATGGAATCAGATGTGCGTATCATAGCGGCGAGCAATCAGGATCTTTTAGGGCTGGTTGAGGAAAAGAAATTCAGGGGTGACCTGTTTTTTCGTCTTAATGTCATGAATATTCCTCTGCCTCCCCTCAGAGCGCGTAAGGAAGATATCCCGGCCTTGGTTAATTACTTTATCGAACGGCTCAATCAGGAACTGAAGTTTCCCACTTTTTTGAGGAGGTAAATCCGAAATCAATTTATGATGCCCGAATGGTCACCAAAAAATCCAATGATTTCAATAGGATAGTCAA
>CAZPDU010000301.1:0-4186 GCA_964585405.1 uncultured Thermodesulfobacteriaceae bacterium
GTCAGGGCCGAACCGTCAACGCATCGGCTTATAGGGACATCCAGGGCCATCTATCTTTTCTGTCAGAGGCATCGTTCACTTAAAAGAATTTCAGCACAATTCCCTGGAATATCCCAGGACAGGATCCTGCCTTTTTTAAGGATGATGGTAGATAAAAGATTGATGTTTGAAGAAAACGGGAGATACCTGAGTCTGGCCATTCCGTTGAAAAGGGCCATCAACTCAGAGTTTTCGAGCAAGAATAGGGCCAATACCTGAAAGTTTAGTAGATTTTTTCCGGGAATAGGGGGCTGTGATGACGGATAACGATAAAAATGTGATAGTTGGATGTTGTGGCTTGGTTTGCTCTAAGTGTGGGTCATATACAAGTAAAAAATGCCGAGGTTGCCGGGGTGAAAGGCCTATTTTCCAAAATTGTAAAATCCGGAAATGTAATATCGATAAAGGCTATGATACATGCGCTGATTGCAAAGATTTTCAAGATTTAAGGGAGTGCAGGAAATTGAATAATATAATCTCTAAAATATTTGGTTTTTTTTCCCATACCAACAGAATTGAAGGTCTTAATCGTATAAGAGAAATAGGTCTTGAAAAGTTCAAGGCCGAGAACGTTTAGCCAATTTCTGAAGTTTGTTGTTTAATTATATTTTAAAATCAGCCAAAAAAGTCTCTTGAAATTTCTATTTGACAACTGTAGCCAGGCTTTGAATAAATAGGGTAAATATTTCTTTATTATACTTGCCTTTCTTCACATCTGCTCCAATAATTTCATTCAATGCATCAAAAGGACTCATAGCACTTCTATATGGTCGGTCATCATTTGTCAGCGCTTCATAGCAGTCTATAATGGCAATTATCTGGGAAAATTTTGCTAACTGTCCTTCAGTTTTTTGCAGTGGATATCCCGTGCCGTCTAATTTTTCGTGGTGTTCAAGAGCAGTAATGGACAGGGATTTAATGTCTTCACCGTTAAATTTACATTCTTTTAAAATATTGTAACCTCTGTATGTATGGCTTTTAATTTCTTCAAATTCTTCATGAGTTAGTTTTCTTTGGGCTTTAAGCAGTTTTTGATTAATTTTGGTTTTACCAACATCATGCAACAATCCACATAAGCCAAGCAATTTTGTTTCATTCTTTGTAAGATTAATATAGGATGCAAAACCTAAGGCAAGTGCCATGACACTGATAGAATGTAAAGTCGTTGAATAGTCCTTATGTGATATATCTATTAAATGTCTAATAATATTATTCTCTTTTGAATAATCGCTGACTAAAATATTGACTGTATCATTTAAACCTTCAAGGCTTCCACTTTTTGGTTCCTCTAATGTTTCTTGTACAACACTAATAAGTGATTCCTTTACGTTTTCAGGGCGGCCTAATTTAATATCATGTTCTAGTTTTTTATTAAATGCTCTTTGGGCTTCTTGAATGCCTTTTATTTTGTCTGATGATTTGATATATAAAGTAGATGGGTATATATTTTCCTTGATACGCATTTCATCTATAGTTATTCCTTCCTTTTTGTATAGGATAAATTTATCCTTCTCTACTCTAATATAGAGAGGTACTTCTTTGTAAAAACTTAACTGCGATTTTCTTGCTTGGATGTAACAACTATCTGTAGTCATCTTAAAAGCATATTTTTAATTTTCAGAGTTTATGGCCTTCAATATATCAGTATTATTCAGGCAACCGAAGATTTTCCACATTTTTTATGTTATTGGCCATCATATAGTCCCTAATTCCTGCCGGCAAGTCCTCTGCAGTACTTGGCCTTATGAGTGTTGCCGTACCGATTTCAACCGCTCTTGCACCGGCTATAAGGAACTCGATAGCATCTTCTGGAGTACTGATACCACCAACACCTATTACAGGAATGTCCACAGCTCGAACTACCTGCCAGACCATGCGCAGGGCAACGGGTTTAATCGCCGGACCTGAGAGTCCTCCAAATACGTTTGCCAGGGCCGGACGCCTGCATTGAATATCTATAGCCATACCCAGCAGTGTGTTTATGAGAGAAATGGCGTCCGCCCCTGCAGAGGCGACTTTCCGGGCAACTTCGGTAATATCAGTGACATTTGGTGTGAGCTTTATTATTACGGGAAGGCCAGTGGCTTTCTTGACTGCATGAGTAACACTTGCCGCTGCTTCAGGATCTGTCCCGAATGCAATACCACCTGCCTTCACATTGGGACACGAGATGTTTACCTCAATGGCCTTGATACCTTCCTCCCTGTCGAGCCTTTTTGCCATTTCAAAATATTCTTCAACTGAGTTTCCAAGGATGTTTACAATCAAAGATGTCTGTATGTTTCTCAGAAAAGGGAGCTTGTCCCGGATAAATACCTCTATTCCTATGTTTTCAAGGCCTATAGAGTTCAAAAGGCCGCAGGGCGTTTCTACTAAGCGAGGGGGAGGGTTTCCTGGCCTAGGTCGTATAGAAAGGCCTTTTATTATAATTCCACCTAGCTTATCTAAATCAAGGAGACCATCTAATTCCATTCCGTAACCGCAGGTCCCTGAAGCAAGCAATACGGGATTTTTAAGCCTAAGAGTTCCTATACTTATTGAGAGATCGGGCAATACGGGGGTTGTTTTTTTTGGATTAATCACGCCTTTTATCCCCAATGCACTTGATCCGCGTCAAATACCGGTCCTTCTTGGCATACATGGAGAAAACCCTGGCTATTTGACTTCGGAACGGCACAGCCCAGGCACAGTCCCATACCGCAAGCCATGGCAGCTTCAAGTGAAACCTGACATGGTATGTTCCTTTTGCCGGCCATATGGTAGACAGCCTTCATCATAGACCACGGACCACAGGTATAGATCTGGGCCATGTCGGTAATTTTCTGGAGCGTTTGATCCAATAAGTCCGTTGCCACTCCCTTTTGACCAAGGCTTCCGTCTTCGGTTATGACATGAAAATATCGGGTAAGTCTGGAGAAGTCTTCAATGGTCGGGATTTCCGAGGCGTTTTTTGCCCCGATCAATATAATAAGTCTATCGGATTGTTGGATCCTTTGTGCCAAAAGGAGCAAGGATGCAACGCCAAGACCTCCGCCTACCAGTATCGATGGACGATCATGGATTAACCTGAAGCCCTGCCCAAGAGGCCCGAGCACCCTTATTATTTCTCCGGGGCGCCGTTTTGAGAGCAGGCGGGTCCCTTTTCCAACCTCTTTATAGAGAAAGCTGATCTGGCCATTCGAACCGGTCTTGTAGATGGATAGGGGCCGGCGAAGCAGAGGGTCTCTGCTGTTATTGTCTTGAACCTCTAGCATGCAAAACTGTCCTGGACTGGCGGAATCCATAATTGCAGGGGCATTAACGGTAAGCAGGAAAATGCTATCAGCGAGTCTTGTCTGTTCTAAAATGTTGGCAGGTATGTCAAATCGGGACATCAGGGCTTCCAGACAAGAGAAATGGCCGTTGATGTAAACAGTATTATACTTATGGCCCCATTAAAGGTAAAAAATGCCATATTCATACGGGAAAGGTCTTTGGGGCTTACAACCAGCCTTTGCATCACCAGGAGTGCAAAGGTGGCCAGTAAGCCGCAGTAGTATATCCAGTTGAGATGTGCCAGAAAACCTACGAAGACAAGGCTGATAAAGGCAAGTACGTGAAATATGCCTGAAATACAGAAGGCCTTCTTTATCCCCCACTTTGCCGGTATTGAATGAAGGCCTTGTTCCCTGTCGAAATCGTAGTCCAAGCATCCATATAGAATATCGAACCCCGCCACCCAGAAAAGTACGCCGATGCTAAGGATCACAGGAAGCAATTCTACACTTCCTTTTACTCCAATCCAACCTGCCATAGGGGCCAGGCTCAGGGCTAGGCCCAGAAAGAGGTGACACATGGATGTGAACCTCTTTGTATATGAGTAGCCGAGCAATACAGCCAGGAAAGCCGGAGAGAGTGCAAATGCAAGTAGGTTCAGCTTGTAGGCTGACAGGAAGTAAATTCCCGAAGCCGATATTACCATGATCCAGGCATCCCTTGCCTTGACGGTTCCCCTGGGGAGTGCCCTCTCTTTTGTGCGGGGATTTTTCGAATCAAAAGGGATGTCAACTAAACGATTGAAACCCATTGCAGCCGTCCTGGCTCCGAACATGGCCACCAGAATCCACAGTGATGTAAAAAGGTCAGGTGGGCCTTCAGCACCTAAAAA
>CAZPDU010000302.1:0-9877 GCA_964585405.1 uncultured Thermodesulfobacteriaceae bacterium
CACAGGTTCAAATCCTGTCCCCGCTACCAGTAAAATCAAAGAGTTACAGGCTTTTGCCTGTAGCTCTTTTTTAGTTTTGCTATCCTATTGCTACCCTGGTGCGTTATTTTTGGTGATTTCTGCAATTTTTGCGGGTCTTTCTCAATTGAGAAGTTGCTTTTAAAAGAAAAAATCAATTGCCTCAGAATTGGCTTTATCGAATAAAAAGGCAGAGCCATTTCTGACCCTGCCTGTAGTATCTCGATATATTTTTAGATGTTTTATTTCTTAAACTTTTTCCTGAACCCCGCAAACCCAATTAGGGCAGTAGTCAAAAGAAGTATAGTGGAGGGTTCGGGGACTGGTGCATCGAATCCTTGAAATAGCCTTACTGTAAGAGGGCCATAGCCTCCCAAATCGTCACTTCTAGACTTGGGCCATTACTATACTGTTATCACCTTATTTAATTATAATAGACTAGACAACCACAGGTATATGAGGTCGTTGTAAAGACCCCATCTTCCTGGGCATCCACACAGACGCATATACTGAAGTCCGACAGACACTGACTGTCATCAATTGCACGCCAGCAAAGGTGGATACCTTCAGGCATGCCTGCACAACCAAGGGGAGAGAGATCCTCCAGGACATAACGCATATTCGGTCTTCCATCCTCCAGGACCATAGCAGACCACATTTCCTTCCGTGTCTACACGATATACAAAGAGTTCGACGTTTTTATTGGCAAACGTGCCGCCCACAAACAATACTGGTACATCGACAAGCATGCCCCCGCTGGATAATGATAGGATTCGGTGTGTCGCCGACAACTACCCACGGCGGTGAATCCGCCCCCCAAGTGATGCCACACGGGTCCGTATAAAATCCATCATACCAGTATCCTCCAGCATCTTGGCAGGCTGTCTCTGTAAGACATCCGCTCGGATTAAATGAACTGCAGGGTGGTTTTTGGGTTTTAATCAGAAGTTTTTCATACTGTTGCACCCCATTTTCATATAGTCTAATAACTGTACTTTCTGGTATTACGTTATATCCAAAAGAAAAAGCAGGTTTATAAACCACTTCTATTTGTCCAGAAATATATGGATTGCCGTAGATGTCAAAGATATATCTATTTCCTTTTAGCCTAGTCAAATGTTCTTACCGGTCCCGTACATGCCGATCTCCCCAGCACGGATCACCGGGTTAATCTTTAATAAGGGTTGCTTGCCCCTTAGCAAGAAGTTACCGCGCGAGCAAACTTGATTGAGAGAACTTCGCCTGAACAGCTTTGCGCACGACGTTCACCTTCAAATGATCCCAATCTGTGCGCCAGAGATGCTTGCGTGCATGAGCCTATCTCTTCGCGCCGCCAGAAGTCTTACACAGCTGGACTTGTTTCTTTTCTGCGGTACGTGCGAACTTCTGTGTCTGATAGTAGTGTTCGACCGTGCGCCACTCCCTGTGATCCAAACTGAACGGGTACTCAAAGTAATTCGACAAAAACCCTTTAATTTCTTGTGGGTGGAAGAATAGTATTTCCATGTTTTTTGCCGCCAAACTGGCCTGGCGGAGCCTTACTCCGCTCAACTCAGCATTCCTACGTCCCCAAGCGCGGCAACGACATAGTCAGCTGCGCGGGTTGCCGCTTCCGTTGGACCAAATCGAGATAGATAGTCGTGAATGAACTGAAAGATTCGGGAGGACCTGCTGTAGTTTAAACGCGGCCTGGGACGGAAGATCTTCTGCTCCAGCTGTCCTGTCCTCCGCGACAGCGTCAGCCATGGCCTCCCCTAATAAGGGCAACCGAACGTGGGATCTACGGCGCACCTGTAATAAGTTCTGAACGCATCAGTCGGCTCGTCCAAGCCCGGGATCTTGATCATAATATCGCCCTCTGTGTAGTAGTCCCTTGCATAATACACCTTCAGGCTTTGGGGGCGGAATTTGATTATCGACATGCCCTTGGCACTATAGGGAACATTGTTAAAAAAGCCGTCCATCCTCCAGGTTGCTGCGTATATGCCATTAATACAAGTCTCGTCTTCAACCGTAGTGACCAGATTCGGAGAGCTGGCAAACATTCTACCGAGGAATTCCGCCATATTCTCGATTCCTTCGACGGTGACAATCGGATCATGGTATTCAATGTCGTCAGTGTAGTGCTGCAGCAAAAATGGCCAATTTGTGGATTGTACTTCGACGAGCGCGTGTCCAATCGCCTTTCGTTCACGATTGATGCGACTCCTATCACTTTCGGCAATGGTTATCACAGGCAGCAGCATAAAAATGCAAGCGAGAACCATGGATTTTCCGATAAATTTTTTCATTTCCAGCCTCCTATCGACTATATTTTAATAATTTTACTAAAAAAGATTATTTATGTATAGGTTTCAGCAAAACGAAAGATAGAAAAAACATTTAGCCCAAGTATAAAAAAGAGAACTGATTATACCGCAAAAAATAAAAGTAGAAGTACATCATATATAAATTATAATTTTCCTATACAGAACTTATATAGCTATTTCATGACGGCGACTCAAAAGGATTTTTTTGGGATAATCAGAACCTGGCCCCCAAAGAACCTCCCCTCCCAATTGACAATAGCCCTGCTGCGTTGGCTAACTGCAAGCAACAAAATAAATTGAATACTATTTGAGCAAGAATTATGCTAAATAAAATTATTAATATTAGATATATAAGGCTGGCTTAATAGCGGATTTTTTAAAAGCAGGTTAAATATGGAAATAAATTTCTATTATGGAAAATAAATTTCTATTCCAAAATGATAGGAAGCCGCTTCTTGAGCGATCAGAAAGTCAGTCAGCAAATACGCGAAATCGGATATTATAAGAGTGATTAGCAGTCAGGCCAATCGAGGTAAAAGCAGTTTGATCAGCGATCGACATTTAATTCCATTTTAAGCCATTGCTTAAGGTCTTCATCAAGTGCATATATTCCTTTGATTTCACATACAGGTTTTTCAAACCTTGCTGGCAGGTCTATTTTTGCAAGTTCTATTGCTTCTTCTGAATTTCTTTTGATTAAATAGATATAAAAAGGTCTTTCCCAACAGTTGACTACAAAATAGGTAGTGTAATCACTTTTTGAACGAATACTAAAGCCATCTCTTAGGGACGATTTAATATTGCCCCATTCCAAATAGAGTCTTACGGCCTCTTCAGGTGTCATCTCCCAATCGATGTCATTTATTAATTTCTTTTCCTGTTTTAATTCTTCGATTGTAAAGATCATGATTCTATCTCCATATTATCTGGTAGAGAACCCTGAAACATAAAGGGTGATAGGCAATCGTTTTTCAGGAATTGGGAAGCAGATTTATCAATGAACGCTAATTGTGGACCTGAAATCTCTTAAGACTACATTCCTAAAAATTCCTGGGACATAAAAATTTTGTATCACGATTGGGATCGGGCTGTCAAATTTAATCTTTAGCCCAAGCGCTACCGGCTGATCCTGTAAACTCGCCGGCAGAGAATCGCTCTTTACGATTTGGAATTAAACGGCACTTTAAACTGACTCGACCGTGCCCTGCAATCTCTCTATCGATTCTTGTTATCAGCTATTTTTTTGAAGGGCCCTCAGGTAATAATTTGTCAAATTTTGGTCTTGGATGGATATAGTAGACAAACAATATTTCTCATGCTTATTGTTCTTTGAACAGATCAATGAGGCTTGCTTTATGTGACGAAATCTGTCAAGAGTAACCAGGGCGAGATTTGTTGGATAAACGGGCCTGCAGCAGAAATACATGATAGAATGAGGGTTCAGAGAGGTGCAATGTGGAAATCTGGACTGAAGGATATGATAAAACCTAATGTATAGGAGTAGAAATGGATAGAAAAGAAATTTTATCAATGGGAGAAGAAAAACTCCTGGATTTAGTTCACGACAGATTCGGGGTTAAACTTGGGGGTCTGGAAGATACGAAATATTTGTCTGCTGCCTGGGAGATAGTGGAGAAAATGGAAAGAGACGGCTGGACAACTGATATCAGAATAGGCGAGGGCTTAAAGCGTGTAGACGGATATAAATTTGATGGAGACGGTCCGGGGACTATATTCGCCCAATATGGTCACTGGCCTAGTTTTAATAGCGTTATCGAAGGTATTTGTAAAACGGCGTTAATTGCTTACGAGGAAAATTAAGAAAGAAGGATCTCATCTAATTAAGCCGTTTGTCAGCGACATCACATGGCTGAGGGAGAACCCAAATATTTATGACATACTTCGAACATTCCCCCTGTATAATGAGGCGAACATTCCTGCTATACATAGCAAACTGAATATGATCAACATTACTCGAATACTCAACTGCAGTTAAGGATGGCCTCCTGGTATTCAGAAACCGACCCTCTGTGGAAGTCCTTTTCCGTTCTGCGGCCATATATGCCGGGGCCAATGTGTTAGGAGTCATTATGACCGGCATGGAAGACGACGGGGGCAAGGGAATGTTGGATATGAAGGAGGCTGGTGCGTATACTATTGCCCGGGACGATGCTACTTCGGTCGTCTTCGGTATGTCCCCGGAGTGTCCATCAAGCCGGGAGACGTCGACAAGGTGTATCCTCTCGAAAAGATCGTCTGAGGAGTATTGAGGACATGCGAAGGGTGAAAGCTGAGTTTTGAGGCATAAGATTGAAGATCATCGTTCTTATGGGTGTGTCTCACGCGATCAGCGATTCAGCTTAATCCCAGCGGAATGACATTTCTGTATGGCATGAAGGTCTGTCTGTTTGATCCGGAACGTCGTATCCGCGGCTTGCATAATATACTTGCCTCTTCCAGGAGACGGCTTTCGAAAATCAAAAGGCAGGTTCCAGATAGAGAAGAGAATTATTAATGAGAAGGGGATATCGATTATTAAACCGCGTTTCCAAAATGATCCATAGCAAAATGAATTCGATCTTCAACAGAGTACCTTTCATGACGATGTCTTTCCACCGTTCTCAATCGAGATAGTAAACCGGATCTATTAGCAATTTGAATGTTAAGCCCGGGTCTGGCATTAATTTCTAAAATCATCGGGCCCTTTTCTTTGTCTAATATAATATCTACTCCCTGATACCCAAGCTTGGTCAATTCATAGCAACGGGAAGATATGCTGAGCAATTGGTACCAGTAAGGGATTTCAATTCCGGTGACCGGGTTTCCGGTATCAGGATGTTCGGTAATGACAGAATTTTTCCATACGGCCGAAAGTGTAGTACCTTCGGCGATGTTGACGCCGACCCCGATCGCCCCTTGATGAAGATTTGCTTTTCCGTCTGAAAGGCTTGTAGGCAACCTGACCATGGACATGACCGGGATGCCGAAAAAAACGATGATTCGAATGTCCGGAACACCAGAATAGCTGATAGACTCAAATATAGGGTCGGGTTGCACCAGATATTCAATTAACGCTTTGTCTGTTTGCCCACCCAGACTGTACAATCCGCTTAATATGCTGGACGCGTGGAAATTGAATACTTCTCTATGCATCAAACGGCCGGAGGCATTCTTATACATATCTTTGAAGTGACCGGAAATAACCATGATTCCATTGCCACCGCTTCCACGGGACGGCTTGATGACAAAGGCCGGGAAATTTTTTAAGAGGTTATGAATACTTTTAATCTGACGTTCTATTTCAATTACGGCGTAAAGTTCTGGGACCGGTATTCCGGCTTTTATGGCCAGTTTTTTGGTTTGCAACTTATCATCAACAATCGGGTAATTCCGCCTGGCATTATA
The DNA here is from genome assembly GCA_964585405.1 of uncultured Thermodesulfobacteriaceae bacterium. Taxonomy (GTDB): domain Bacteria; phylum Desulfobacterota; class Dissulfuribacteria; order Dissulfuribacterales; family UBA3076; genus UBA3076. Next base: position 5,733 of record CAZPDU010000302.1, read on the forward strand.
CTTCAGTATATAATTGGCATTCCTGTTATTGATACCCAGAACACCCTGGCGGGAAAGATTTTTGAAGGGGGTCCACATTACTTATTATCTCTGCCTAATTCCCTGAAGCGATATAATTCAAGTAAACGAAAACCTGAATAACGTCCCATCAGAATCATAACGGCCAATAATACCAGAAGCAGTTCAGGGAAAATTAACATTACGTGTTCCAGGGTATAATTGGCGAAAATGAAATACGTCAGTATGGAAACGAATAAAGTACCAATGCCTTGTCTGATGGCCTCGTCGGCACCTCTCTCTTCCCACAGAACGGACATTCGCTCTATCGTCATGGATAAAATAACTATTGGGAAAAGAGAGACGGACAAACCGAGTGAAAGTCCCATGTTATGAGAGACTACATTTAACATGGTGAGGATAATAATTACGGTAACCAGGACAGCCGATAAACGGGGCACAACCAGTAATTTCAGATTTTCAAGATAAAAACGGACAACCAGCCCGAGGGCGACAATCAATGAAAAGAAAATCACTCCCCATAACAACTGGGTTTCTCTGAAAGCCAGGGCGATCAGTACAGGCATGAAGGTGCCAAACGTCTTAATGCCAATGAAATTTCGAAAAATAACCACTAACAGTGCTCCCAGGGGAATGAGCAGCATCATACGATATACGCCTTGATTTTCAGTCGGCAAATTTAATAAAGAAAATTTCAGTAATCCTGCGGAAACAAGTTCCTTCTGTGCTATCCTGTTTGGCATCATTTCTTTTTTTTGAGCTGTAATATGAATCTGTGGATTTTCTCCTCCTCTGACTTTATAGAGCGGATCTGTGCCTCTCCACCAGGCAATATAGCTTTCCGGCAGATCCGAACTTTCCTTGCCCGGACAGTATTCCCACCATTTTTTTTGGTGATAGACTTCCAGCCAGTGTACCATTTCAACACTTAGCGTCTCTTCCTCGAGCTCAAATCCATGAACAGGTCTTGCAGGCATCCCGGCCAGAGAGAGTACTTGGACAGCCGTTTCTATTTTCCTGATTGTTGAATCCTTATGATCTCCCAGTAGAAGAGCAACATTTTCATCGGCCGCCGGTTGGTCCAGCTTTCTAAACAAATGGCCGATTACGGAATCCAGATCAGCTGAATGTTCGTAGATTTCATTCCACAGGGCCTTGGCTGCGTTTAAATAGGGTTCGTCAAGTGCAGGCGGTGTAACCTGGATGGTTTTCTTTAAGCTTGGCTCCTTTTGCCCCTTGCTTTCAAGTTTTTGAATAGTGGCCCGATAGTAAAGGTTTTGTTTTCCTTTTGCCTTTCGGATCGACCAGTTTGCCTGTCGGTTTCCCCCCCTTTTTTTTTGTTACTAAGCCGTATTTCCCTGAATGAAAATACTCAGAAATAATATTAAAGTTATGTGATTCCACCGGTATAAACAAGTCGACTTTTGATGATTTGTTCTCGTTGAGAAAAGAGATTCGAATTTCGATATCCCATATATTTGATGTTTTATCAGGTGTGAGGGGCAGATCCAGATATTGATACTTATAGATAAAAATTCCCAGTCCGACGGCTAACAGCATTGAAGATAATAAGATTAAGTGTAAATTTTTCATACGGGTCTTTCTGTTCCTGCTTTTGATCCTTTCTACTGATCCATTTTCACAGTTATTTTACAATCCGGTTTATGGGTAAACACCTCAGCCGGATCAATGACAAAAAAATTTTCCAAATCCGTTCGACCGATTAAGACCTGATAATGGAAATTACTTCTGTCTAAAAGACCCACCTCAATCTCTTTGTGAACACCGGCCAGACAGATTTCCAGTTTTACAACAATGCGTTCTTCCAGACCGCCTCCCTTTTTTTTAATTTTTACTGAATCTATCACTTTTTTCTCAAAAGTTGCGCTTTTACCCTTTTTATTTTTTGTTTTTTCCCTTATTTCAAAATTTACCCAGGTTTCGCCTGCGCGCTCAAATTTTTGCAGTTTATATACATTTATGGAAGAGCTTTTGGCCCCGGTATCCATTTTGGCCCGCATTTTTAAATTTCCCGGATATATCCGGACCATTTCCAGCCAGCCGATGACTTTCTTGCTTTCCGCACCGGCAGGGAGCGCGGATAACCAGACAGAAAAACAAATGCAGATTAAAATAAATTTTTTCATAAATATTTTCCCTAATGTTTAAGAGAATTCGTTTCGCAATCCTCATTCATCAAATTTTAAAAGACAACAATCTGGTTTTTTTATATTGATTATGATTTTTACTCCATTTCATCAAGTTTCCGCCTTTTTTTGTGCGACTCTATCTAATATAATAGTTACAAAAAAACACGTCCGTTCAACAGAAATTCAGGGAGAGAAAAGGATATCATAAAATCATCATTAAACAGGGCTGGAAACGACAGGCAACCTTTACCCAGAAACTGGACATAGCATTAAGCCGCATATAGAAAATTAATCAGGCGGTAAGCCCCAGTCAGGTTTTAATAGCTTTGCCTAAGGTATTTGTAAAACCGCGTTAATTGCTTACGAGGGAAATTAAGCCGGAAGGGTCTCATCTAATTAATCCGTTCGTCAGTGACATTTCATGGCCAAGGGAGAAGATAAAAATTTATGATATGCTTCGAACATTCCCCCGGGATAATGAGGCGAAAATCCCTATTATACAGAGCAAACTGAATATGATCAATGTTGTTCGAATACTCAACAGCAGTTTTGGAAATATGGCTTCTGTAATCGGCGCGCTGCCCATAAAGATCGAGATAATTAGCGTTGCAATGCCCATGGAAAACATCTGACCCAGCACTCGCATGGTGGCGGCTGAACCGGAGGCTACACCCAGATACGGTTTTCCCACCGAGCCCATGATCGCATTCATGTTTGGTGAAGAAAAAAGTGCATAACCGAATCCCAGGACAATTAAATAAAGAATGATACTGGCGATCAGGGTTGCAGGCTGAATAAAGGCGAGGAATAAAATGCTGATACAGGTAATGGACATGCCGGTGGACGCAATGATACGTGGTTCAATTTTATCAGACATGCGCCCTGCCAAAGGCGAAAACAAGGCCATTACCACAGGCTGAGAGATCAATATAAGACCGGCGGTCTGCGCATTAAGGCCTTTAATATACTGCAGATAAAGGCTTAAAAGGAAATTCAGGGCAAATGTAGCGCTGTAATGAATAAGAGCCGCCAGGTTTGACAGCGCAAATACTCGATTGCCGACAAATAGATGGACATCAAATAATGGATCTTTGATCCTGGTCTGGCGGACAGTAAAAGCAACAAGACCGGCTATTCCTGTTGCCAGCAATACAAATCCCATATATTGAGGCAGCAGAGAAAATCCATAAATAACAGCGATCAGGGTCAAACTGTACATCACTGCGCCTGTCAGATCGAAATTTTCTCCTTTGGCATCCGCCCATTCCCCTTTCAGCCTTATATAGATCAGCAGCAGGGGGATAAAACTTAATAAGAAGTTGAATCCAAACAGGCTGCGCCACCCCCAATGCTGCGTTAATACCCCGCCAAAAAATGGCCCGCTGGAAAGCCCTATATACACGGAGGAGATGGCGATTCCCAGTACCTTTCCGCGTTCTTGAGGCGGAAAGACCGACGTAAGCATTGCCATACCGGTGCCGAAAATCATACCGCTGCCGATTCCCTGAACAGCCCGGAAAAAGATCAACAGACAGGCATTAGGCGCCAGGGCAGACAGCAGTGAACTGATTGAAAAAAGACAAAAACCCAGCCCCAGTATCTTCTTGCGGCCATAAATATCCGCCAGTCTGCCCATGGGGATTAGCGAGGCGCCGGCGGCCAGCAAATAGGCGGTGGCTATCCAGCTAAGGGTAACTGCATCAATGTTAAAACTCTTTTCAATGGCCGGTAAGGCGATATTTACCGATGACCCCATAAATGGAGTGAGAAATGATCCTGTAATGGCCACGACAAGCGTGGACCTGCGGATCGCCTCATTGGTCATTTCCATTTTCTCCCTTTATTAGTAATGCGAAATCTTCTACCTGTCCCAAGTGGATTTTTCAAGGGTCGGATGTATCACTTACATTCGATTTCTTGACAGCCCAATGCCAATTTGATACACGATTTTTATGTCATAGGACTGTTGGAAATGGA
>CAZPDU010000303.1:0-3465 GCA_964585405.1 uncultured Thermodesulfobacteriaceae bacterium
CGTATTCTTTGATACCATTATCGTCTGTTCCATGACGGCCCTGGTCATCCTTTCCACAGACGCATGGACCAGCGGGGAAACCTCCAGCGCTCTGACATATAAAGCGTTTGAAATGGGACTGCCTGGTCCTGGGGGACTGATTGTAACCCTTGGGCTCTCCGTATTTGCATATTCTACCATGATAGGTTGGGCCTATTATGGTGAAGAATGTATAGAATACATAATGGGTCTGAAGGCCAGAACGCCATATCGTTACTGCTTCTGTCTCGTCATAGCCATTGGTGCATTTCAGAAGGTAAGCTTTGTGTGGGATTTTTCAGATACCATGAACGGTGCCATGGCTATCCCCAATCTCATCGGGCTGCTGGGACTCTCCGGAGTTGTGGCGAAAATGACCCGTGAGGCCCTGACCGGAACTAAAATCCGGAATACCCCATAGCTGTTCATACCAATTTTCTTTACTTGCTATATTCCTGTTTTCTGGTGAAGTTTGTCTGATATCCGGCGGACCCTGTCTGATTTTACCATGGACGCGGCCTCGTCCGCAAAGCGCACGGCACCAGAGATATTGCCGTCTTTAAGATAACTTTTGACCCTCTTTTCAATACGGGCGGTGGCACGGTCCTCCTTAATGTGGAAGGCCGGTGCCGCCATAAGTTTTTTGGACTCACGGCTACCGCATTCAGGGCATGGAGACGGTCTCTCACCCCTTTTAAGAATCACTTCAAAAATCGCCCCGCACCTGGCGCATTCATAATCATATATCGGCATAGTCGTAATGCTCCCTTATCCAGGACTGATACTCTCCACTCCTGACCCGGCTGACCCATTCCTGGTTATCAAGATACCACCTTATGGTCTTATAGATCCCTGTTTCCAGAGACTCCTTAGGGATCCAGCCCAACTCCCTTTTCAGTTTAGTAAAATCTATGGCATATCTTCGGTCATGACCAGGCCGGTCTTTGACAAATGTTATCAATTCCCTTCTCGATTTATTGTTTTTCAGTTTTTCAAAACCATCTAAAGTATCACAAATCAACTCTACCAGGTCGATATTTTCCACCTCGTTGTTGCCACCAATGTTATACATACTGCCCCTTTCCCCATTCTGGATTAATTCCCAGATAGCAACACAGTGATCCTTTACATAGAGCCAATCTCTGACATATCTGCCGTCTCCGTAAACCGGCAAGGCCTTTCCCTCCATGGCATTGAGAATAATTAACGGGATCAGTTTCTCGGGAAATTGATATGGACCATAATTATTTGAGCAGTTAGAGATAATTACGGGCAAACCATATGTCTTGTGGTAGGCCCTCACCAGATGGTCTGAAGCAGCCTTTGAGGCGGAATAGGGGCTGTTCGGCCTGTACGGCGTCTCTTCTGTAAAGACCCCGTCTTTCCCAAGACTTCCAAACACCTCGTCAGTGCTGACGTGATAAAAAAGCTCCAGCTGATCCTGTTTTGACTTGGCCGACTCCAATAAGTTGAATGTGCCCACGATATTGGTTTGAATAAATGAATCAGGCCTGACAATGGACCTGTCAACATGAGATTCAGCAGCAAAATGGCAGATGGTGTCTATCTCATACTCATCAAATATTCTTTTAATATCATGACGGTCACATATATCGGCCTTAATAAAAATATAGCGCTCCGGAAAATCTCTCTCAACATCAAACAGGTTCTCGGGATTTCCTGCATAAGTTAATTTATCTACATTTATAATCCGACCTGAAAAATCAGACTCTTTTAAAAGATATCTGATAAAATTTGTTCCGATAAAACCGCAGCCTCCTGTTACCAGAATATTTTTCATGGTATCGCCCTGATTGCCTCATTCAGCAGTTGTTCCTGAAAATTAGAAACGAACTGGTTCACATCATGGTACCAGTTTTTCATCAGATTATTGTTCGCCCTTTTGAGCCGCCGGTTTTCCAGTATTGAATTTCTCGGTCTTGTTGCCGGCGTGGGATATTCCTCAGTTGTGCAGGGGATTAATGAATGCTTAACCCCCATTTCACGAAGAAAATGCTCTGCCAGTTCATACCATGTACAATATCCCTGACCGGCGGCATGATAAATTCCACTACCGTTCTGTTCTATGAGCGCGGCGATCTGGAGTGCCAGCCGGTAAGACCAGGTAGGAGAACCAAACTGATCATTTACGACCTTTAACTTTTTATCCGGATTTCTAAGGGCTATCCTGAGTATAGTCTTAAGAAAATTCCGGCCGTGGATGCCATACAACCAGGCTGTCCGCAATATTATGTGTTGATCCGCAGTCCGCATTACAGCCGCCTCCCCTTCCAGCTTAGTCCTGCCATAACAGGAAAGAGGTCCCGGCTCGTCTTCTTCCACATAGCCCTCGGGTGGCTTTTTTCGGCCGTCAAAAACATAATCAGACGAGATATGTATTAATAAACCACCATATTGCGCGGCACTGGATGCCAGGATTCTCGGTCCTTCAGCATTGACCTTCCATGCCGATTCCCTTTCCGTCTCACAGGAATCAACGTTGGTGTATGCCGCACAATTGATTATTACATCAGGGATGTAGTATCCTATCATATGATCCACATCTGAGGAATCTGTAATATCCAGTTCCTTTGAACTCGGGGCAAGGACTTCATGCGTTCCCTGAAGAACTTGTACGCAGTCACTGCCTAATTGTCCATCTCCACCACATATAAGGATCTTCATGACCTCTTAACCTATCATTTGATTCCGCTGAAAAAACCCAATCTGTGGCGCACAATAAATATTAACTGTTGAATTTTGAATGTTGAATCAACGTATATGTCTTTTAAATCTTCTTCCATAATTTACCATTCAGCATTCAGCATTGTTTATAATGTGCGCTTGTTTCTTGAAGCCAAAAAATTCATAAATAAGACAATTAAAAAACCAAAAACAGCCAGGCAAAGCGCCTGTATTACTTCTGTGCTCCATTGATTCGGTAAGATATTAACCTGGTCAATAATTACATTCCCCTGCCCGTCTGTAACGCTCTGAATGGATCTTTTCCAGGGCCAGATCTTCCTTAAGGCACCCAACATAAACCCGATTAATACGGCTATAGTGAAATTGTAGTATCTATTTAAAAACCAGTTAAGAAAACGAACAAATGAAATTATTCCAACTCCGGCCCCTGCAGCAACTATAAAGAGCGTTAAAAAATCACGATTATTAACGGCTTCAAGCACATAATGATATTTGCCCAGAATGACAAGGATAAATGCCCCTGATATTCCAGGCAGTATCATTGCACATATGGCAATGGCCCCACTCATAAATAAAAACCAGGGGGTGTCAGGCGTGGATAAAGGTACCAAACCAACCAAAAAAAAGGTACAGGCCGCTCCCAGACCTATACAGGCAAATGTGCTTGGGTCATATCTTTCAAGATAACGGCTAACGGTAAATGAAGAAGCAACTATAAGACCAAAGAAAAAGGACCATATC
>CAZPDU010000304.1:0-4696 GCA_964585405.1 uncultured Thermodesulfobacteriaceae bacterium
GCTCACCTTGAACCTGAAATATTGCTTGTTGACGAAGTGCTGGCAGTGGGAGATGCGGCATTTCAAAAAAAATGTTTGGGAAAGATGGGAGACGTAGCCAAGGAAGGCCGAACAGTATTATTTGTAAGCCATAATATGGGGGCTGTGAGACACCTATGCAGCAGTGTCATTCACCTGGATCATGGTCGCGTGGTTGGCACAGGAAGTGTCGAGAGCATAATCGATCAATATTTGAGAGGTATCCCGTCAATTGATAGCAACTCTCCTAAAACCGCCGCAAAATTCCTGCGAGAAATCGAGTTCATTGATTCGTCTTCACACAAAGTGGACTCTATATTGGCTGGTTCCGGGGGTTCCTTTCGAGTCCATTTTGAAGTTAATGGTGATGTTCTTACAAATGTATGTGTTACCATTGGAGTCTATGAGTTGACTGGAATAAAGGTAGTACAGTTGACCACAGATCATGCATACGAGAAACCCACTATCGAGATATTGTCTGGAAAAGGACACATTGATTGCCAAATGGATGAGATTCTCTTAACCCCGGGGCAATATCGCGTTAATGTTGCATTCGACGGCCACAAAGGGAATGGTACTTTTCATGACGGAATTGCCAACGGATGTCAACTGACAGTGATGCCGAGCGATTACTATGGAACCCTCCGAATGAAAACAAACGAAGAAGGGTTTGTTTTAGTGAAGCAGCGATGGATAATTGAGGAAGGTAGCAATAATAGCCTGTAATTCTTTAATCTGTTACAAGACCATCTCTTTTGTATCAAAGAGTGACCTTTGCACAGGTTGCGGTACATGTTCAGCCATTTGCCCGCAGGACTGCATTGAGATGACCATCAACCCTTTCAGAGGTTTAATCGAACCGGTACTGGACCTGCAACGTTGTGTGCAATGTGGCCTTTGCGTTCAGGTCTGTCCGGGATGGCAATTGGACATTGATTCTCTCAGGCCTACACCTGAGTCTATTGATTTAGAAACAAATGGGGGCGAACTCTCTGCTGCATTTATTGGATGCTCTTTCAATGATGGTGTACGCGTTTCCGCTGCTTCGGGAGGAATGGTGAGCGAAGTTCTTATTTATCTGTTGGACCAAGGACTTGTTGACGGCGCAATAGTAACCCGGATGAACTCGCAATACCCTCTTAAAGCTGAGACCTTCATTGCTCGAAGCCGAGAAGAGATATTATCCGCCCAAAAGTCCAAATACTGTCCGGTTGCAGTGTGCTCCATTCTCAAGGAAGTACTTGCTTCAGAAGAGAGGTATGCTTTTGTGGGTTTACCCTGTCATGTGGCAGGAGTGCGTAAGGTTGCGACTTCCAACCAAAAACTCGCCGACAGTCTGCCGTACATCTTAGGTCTGTTTTGTAGTCGAACGCCCAATGCACACGCAACACGCCATCTGCTCTATAATCTGAGCATTGACCCACACGATGTGCAATCAATTGACTATCGCGGCAATGGACATCCTGGTAAACTACGCATCCGAAAGAAGAATGGTACTGAAACCGTTATCGATCATTTGGATTACAAGTATTGGGGATATACTTTCTTCAAATTTTTTAAGCCGATTCGCTGTTGGTTATGTCCAGACCATAGTGCTAAACTGGCGGATATGTCTTTCGCGGATAATTGGACGGGCCTTGCTCCATTCAAGCGTGACAACAAGGGTTCCTCCACAATTGTTGCGCGAATGCCTGAATACAAAGAGTTGCTTCTTCGTATGGCAGATGAAGGACGAATATCGCTTCACCCGATTCCTGAACATATTGTTGTGACGAGTCAAGATTTGATCAACAAATCGAATGTTTCTCCCCGACTTTGGATTTGGCGCAAATTGGGCAAAATTTCTCCCGATTACAGCAAATATGGCAAAAATCAACCTCAAGTAAAAGATATTCTTTCTGCTATTCCTGAATTCTTAAGAATAATTATAACTACCTGCTATCATAACCCATTGCTCATGAACAGCGCAATTCGCATCTTCTGGATTTCGGAAAGAATGCTGACCTGCATCTGGCGAATAGCTAAGAAAATCTGGAAAATTCCCATATTCATACTCACAGCGTTGAAGACCGTGTCATTTTCAAGGACAGATGCAGTTCAAAGATCCGGTAACCACAAAATAGTGATGATCGGGGGATTTGGCGGACATGACATCGGTGATGAAGCCATGCCACACGCTGACAGACTTAATCTGAGGGCAAACATCAACAATCTTGACATCGTGATGTGTTCGCCCGATCCTGAATATACAAGCAAATTTCACGGCGAACGTTCAATTCATGATATTACCGGTTTGAGTTGCAGTCGCACGGCGGATCTCACAACCAAATTCCAAGTTACTGCGAGCACCTTACTATTCTTGCTTGGTACTTTTGCTGAGCGTATGGGACTTCACATGCGTTTGTGGCCCACAGCGAGATTGTTTCTTGACGAGATTGCCTGTGCAGATTTGCTTTTTAATGTAGGTGGAGGAAATCTTACCAGTGTTATACCTACTGAGCTATACAAAAAGTGTACTACATATTTAGCCGCCAGAATTCTGAAAAAGCCCATTATTTTATCCGGGCAAACAATCGGCCCCTTTACTAAACGGCGAGATGCTCAATATGCATGTTTCTGTATGAACCATGTTAATTTAATAACATTTAGGGATAAGGAAATATCGCATCAACGTTTACGTGCAATCGGGGTATCGAAACCTATCATGTTAGATGCGGCCGATGACGCAATAACAATTCCTTTGATACCACAAGAAGAAGCAAAAAGATTACTGCGTTCACACGCTTCTGCATCGTGGTGGAATCTTCAATCTTCCCTTATTGTAGTTATGAATCTGAAAGGATCATTAAAGATTTTCAAAGGGGAGGGGCGTAGCTCTGGGCTGGAACGAGAAGTTAATTTAATGGCTATGATAGCGGATAAGCTTGTTGATGTATGTGGGGCTAAGATTTTTTTCCTGCCCACTGATTATTGCCCGGGGGTGGATGATCGCGAAGTTCATAGGGATATTCTAGCTCGCATGAAATTTGCGTTGCAGGCTATATCTATAGAAGATGAATATGATGATATCAATTTGAAAGGAATTATTGCCCTTGCAGATGTTGCAATTGGGGTACGTTACCATTTTGCAGTTTTCGCAGCAAGTGTTTTGGTGCCGTTTTTAGGGATTGCCAGTGGCGTGTATCAACAAACAAAACTAAAGGGACTGGCGGACTTATGTGAACTGCCACAATGTTTTGTTCCTGATGATATGGAATTTGCGATATTTGATCAAGTATGGCCAAAGATTCAGAGAGTTATAAGCGAAAGAAATCTGATTGTCGATCAGCTGTCAAGACGAGTTCCTATACTTAAGAAACATAGCTTGATTGCTGTCGAAGAGGCCGTAAAGATAATAAGCTCAAAAAGTTCTTAATGTTATGATCATTTCTGTTATTATTCCCACTCGTAATCGTTTCAAAATACTTTTCGGGACCCTGGAATCAATTGCAAAGCAAACCCTTAATTCTACACTTTTCGAAGTGATTGTTGTTGATAATGGTTCGACCGATTCAACAAAAGATGTGGTCGATTCATTTATAGAAAATTCTCAAAACGTTCATTATTATTATGAAGAAACCCCAGGATTGCATGTGGGAAGACATAGGGGGCTAAATAAAGCAAAAGCGGATATTCTTGTTTATGCCGATGACGATATTGAAGCTTTTCCTACATGGCTGGAAGGTATTGCAGAAGCGTTTGAAAACAAAGATGTAATGCTTGTAGGTGGAAAGAATCTGCCGAAATTTGAAATTGAACCACCGGACTGGATCATAAAAATGTGGTTGCAGGCGCATCCTGAAGGTAACATTTTAGGTTCACTCAGCATTCTTGATTTAGGTGATTCGATTAAAGAAATTAATCCTTATTACGTGTTCGGTTGTAATTTTTCTATTCGCAAATCGGTGCTACTCGAAGCCGGTGGCTTCCATCCGGATGCAATGCCTCAGGAACTTATCAGATATCGCGGTGATGGGGAATCTTATGTATCTCGATACATTCTGGAACATGGATATAAAACTCTTTACCATCCCAAGGCTTCTATCTTTCATATTGTTCCGAAAGCCCGCTTGACCGAGGATTATTTTCTTCACAGGGCTTTCAATCAAGGTATTTCGGATTCATTTACCCAATTAAGGAAAAACGGAGTCCCGGACAGAACCTTGCTTGGGTTCTCACAAAAATGGAATTGGAGATTTCCTATTCATAAGGCAAAAATGTTTTTAAAAAGCTGTATTCAAAATAAATCTCTTACGGAAAATGATCTCATCGCCTTACGCCTCAGCAAAGCAAATTGGGGCGGTTATTTATATCACCAAAATGAAGTACGCAAGGATCCGGAATTGTTGAAATGGGTTATGAAAAAAGATTACCTGGATTGTCAGTCACCCCCAAAAAGTTTAAGGTAAAATCGTTCTTGGTTTTATAAAAGCCAAGATCAATAAGAAATTCACAATAAAGACAGACGGCAAGTCAAAATATTTTAGACATAAATAAACTTATGAAAATGATTGAGCAAATCAAACACAAAAACAAACTGCTTTCTATAATCATCCGTACCCATTTTGAAGAAGATGGCATTCACTTTTTCACTCCCGATGATTTTTCACAACAGCTTGCTTACATGAAGCGTTCGACA
>CAZPDU010000305.1:0-3140 GCA_964585405.1 uncultured Thermodesulfobacteriaceae bacterium
ATAATGCCCCTGATTTCGGGGCCGCCTCTGACGGAGACGGTGATCGTAACATGATCCTCGGAAGGCGGTTTTTTATAACACCAAGCGATAGTCTGGCAATCCTTGCAGCGAATGCCGATATTGTCCCTGGTTATTCCAAAGGGTTATCAGGCATAGCCAGATCCATGCCTACAAGTATGGCGGCAGACAGGGTTGCCGAGGCCATGGGAATCCAATGTTATGAGACCCCTACGGGCTGGAAATTCTTCGGCAATTTACTCGATACAGGTAAGGTAACGATTTGTGGTGAAGAGAGTTTTGGTGCCGGCTCAGATCACATAAGGGAAAAGGATGGGCTCTGGGCAGTGCTTTTCTGGCTGAATATCTTGGCTGCAAAAGGGAAATCTGTTGAACAAATTGTACAGGGACACTGGCGGAAATTTGGTAGAAATTTCTATTCTCGACACGATTATGAGGGGCTTGAATCCGATTCTGCAAATGACCTTATGGATCATTTAAGGGAGAGTCTGACCGGTTTGCCAGGAAAGTGTTTTGGAGACTATGAGGTTGAGATAGCCGACGAATTCAATTACAGGGACCCGGTAGATGGAATCTTGAGTACCGGTCAGGGGATAAGGGTCATTTTCAGAGGATACTCACGAATAGTATTTCGTCTGTCCGGCACAGGTACAGAAGGTGCTACACTCAGGGTGTACCTGGAAAGATACGAAAAAGATAGTGGAAGGCATAATCAGGACGCCCAGGAAGCCCTTTCTGATCTTATTGTCATTGCTGACAATATTGCCCAAATCCATGCCCGCACAGGCAGAGATATTCCATCGGTTATTACTTGAAATACGCAGGCCTCAAATCCGTAACAAGGCGGCTGAAAAAGAATTGATGGGGTCGGCAGAGTCACCATCTAATCAATTGGGGGTGGAAATAATGAAAAATACAGGCAAGACTGTGCTTGATTCAAAGGAAATGACCCGTGCCCTTACAAGAATGGCCCACGAAATTATAGAACAGAATAAGGGGGCAGAGAATCTCGCCTTAATTGGCATCAGGACAGGGGGAGTCACATTATCTGAACGCCTGCAGCAGCTAATAGCCGCCATAGAGGGGGCCATGCTCCCATGCGGTATTTTAGACATTACTCTCTATCGAGATGACTGGAGTACACTGAGCCGGCATCCTATAGTCAGAAAGACCGATATTTCATTCTCTATTGAGAATAAAAACATAATACTGGTGGACGATGTACTTTATACTGGGCGTACCATAAGGGCCGCTTTGGACGCCTTAACTGATCTGGGCAGACCACAAAAGATACAACTCGCTGTCCTTGTGGACAGGGGAAGAAGGGAGCTCCCGATTAAACCCGATTTTGTAGGACTTTCTCTGCAAACTTCAGCCAATGAACACGTAAATGTCTTTTTAAATGAGGTTTCAGGGAAAGACGAGGTTGTTCTGGAGAAAAGAGACCAAAAAAATGCCTGATATTCTGGGAATTACCCGGATTTCAGAAACTGGGTCTACTAATGACCTTGCCAAAGAGGACTTTCAAAAAAAGGGGGTCCTGTGGCACTGTTTTGTCGCGGATTCCCAGACCAGAGGCAGGGGCAGAAAGGGCCGAAGCTGGATTTCTCCTCCCGGGACAGGCCTGTATCTGTCGATCGCTGTTCCAAGGCATGGAATCCTGGAGGTCTGGTTTTCTCTCGCCTGCGCCATTGCATCATTAAACGCCATACAATCCACTGTGGCCAAGTCCAGTTGCGACAAGCCTTCACCTATCAGTATAAAATGGCCCAACGATCTGTATATGGGAAAAGGTAAAATAGGAGGTATCCTCTGTGAGCTGGCAAACGGTCCTGAAGGTTCTGCCTGGATAATCGGAATAGGCATAAATATTAATACCCCGAAAGCCCTGTTCCCAAATGATCTTAAGGAGAAGGCCTGTTCCATAGCAACCGCTGCAGGTTGCCTCGTATCTCGAGATTCTCTGCTTGCTGAACTGCTGGATCGTCTCTCTTTCTGGCTGGGAAAGATATATAAAGGTGATATATCAGCTATTTGTAAATTTCTGGACAACATATCGATTACAGGCATAATTTCAGATTCACTAAACCGGCGTATTTTTAGCCGAAGGCATATACAGACTGAAATAGACAAACAGATCGCTGATTCCGGAACAAGACCTCAAATGCACGCAAATACTCGCATATTAAAGTCACAGAATCCATTAAGCATCTCCATGGGCTGTCCGGCGGGAATTGGTCCTGAAATCATTATAAAGGCGTTTGCCACAAATCCAAAGTGGTTGCTGTCCCCACCAGCGGTTGTCATCGGGGATATGAACATACTTAAAAGGGCATCAAAGGTACTTGATATCAACATCCCCATTAAGCCCTGGATGCCAGGCGATCGTCTATCCCAAAATGCTATATATGTGATTAGCCGGACAGTCCTTAATATTAAGGATGTCCCCTGGGGTAAACCCAGCTCCTCTACCGGAAATGCATCTTTTGATTATATCACCGAGGGAATCAGATTATGCCAAGAAAATACACTCTCCGGCCTTGTAACTGCGCCTATCAGCAAACTTGGTCTTAAGCTTGCCGGCATTGACTATCCGGGGCATACTGAAATCCTTGCCGACAGGACCAACACAAAAAGATACGCCATGATGCTGGCGGGCGACAGGCTCCGGGTAACCCTTGTGACCATACACTGCCCCTTGAGGGAGGTGGCGGACAGCATCAGCGTGGAAAAGGTGTTTCAAACAATTTCACTCACTGATTTTTCCCTGAAAAATGAATTTGGTATAAGAAGACCAGAGATTGCTGTAGCCGGGCTGAATCCTCACGGAGGCGAATCCGGTATGTTCGGTGATGAAGAGGAACAAATCATTACACCAGCTGTAGAAATGGCCAGGCGAAACGGCATCGTGGCCAGTGGGCCCTATCCCCCGGATACCGTGTTTTATCAGGCCATAAATGGAAAATTCGATGCCGTGGTCTGCCAGTACCACGATCAGGGTCTCATACCTTTTAAGCTTATTCATTTCAGGAACGGGGTCAATCTGACTTTGGGCCTTCCAATAATAAGGACGTCAGTGGACCACGGGACCGCATATGATATCGCCGGTACAGGAAGGGAGG
>CAZPDU010000306.1:0-6180 GCA_964585405.1 uncultured Thermodesulfobacteriaceae bacterium
ACGGGAAATCGCCATGCAGGGGGAGTTCGACGAGTTCGACTTGAACATCTTCTTTTCCGCCGAAGGCGTCAGCAATAATGCGAGGTTCAAGTATCAGGACGAAGTGCAGAAATGGTTGAACCTGATTCGGGGCGCGTTTCTGCCAACAAGCGTTGACAATCTGAAGCTGGGTGCGAAAAAGCCGCCTATGCCTTATTCCGACGCACGGCTGCTGAATGTGTTGTCTCACACTTTCTGGTTTCTGCCCAGCGTGGCGGCTTGTCACGCCATGCGCAACCTGCTCGCAAAAAAACAGAACCGGTTTTATCACGACTACAAGGTGATCGTGGCAGCGGGGAGCACCGCCGGGATAGGGGTCGCGGCATTGCGGCCGGTGTTGGATGCCATGGACGATCCGTTGAAGACGAGAACAATCACCCTGTCATGTGGCAAATTGACCACCGGCGTAACAGTCAGACCATGGACGGGCATCTTCATGCTTCGCAATGCTTCGACACCGGAAACGTATTTTCAGGCGGCGTTTCGTGTGCAGTCTCCCTGGACGGTGTTGAACCCCGATGGCAATGCACCGAACCGGGAGCAGGTCATCAAAGAGGAATGCTATGTCTTTGATTTCGCACCGGACCGTGCCCTGCGGCAGATCGCCGATTACAGTTGCCGGTTGAACGTTGACGAGTCAAACCCGGAGAAGAAGGTGGAGGAGTTTATCAGCTTTTTGCCTGTTCTGGCCTATGACGGCAGTTCCATGAAACAGATAGATGCCGCCGGCATACTGGATATGGCAATGAGTGGAACGACCGCTACCCTGCTGGCACGGCGCTGGGAAAGCGCGCTGCTGGTAAACGTTGATAACGCCACGTTACAGCGCTTGATGGCAAACAATGCTGCTATGGCAGCGCTGATGAGCATCGAGGGCTTCCGAAATCTGAACCAGGAAATCGAGACCATCATCAATAAATCTGAAGCCGTGAAAAAGACTCAGAAGGAAAAGAACGACGAGGATCTTACGCCGAAAGAAAGGAAGGAACTGACGGAAGAGGAGAAAGAATTCAAGAGCAAGCGCAAGGAAATTCAGGAAAAGCTTATCAAGTTTGCCACTCGCGTACCGATTTTCATGTATTTGACCGACTACCGGGAACGGTGCCTGAAGGATGTGATCACCCAATTGGAGCCGGGACTGTTTAAAAAAGTAACTGGATTGAATGTGAAGGATTTTGAATTGCTGGTCAGTTTAGGCGTTTTCAACAGCGCTTTGATGAATGATGCTGTGGACAAATTTAAACGCTATGAAGATGCCAGCCTGGTTTATACAGGCATTAATAAACACGAAGGTGAAGACATTGGTCTTTATGATACTGTCTTGAGCCCGAAGGATTATCATCCAGCCTTCGTGAATGAGCCTATTGTGGCTTTTGAATCCCGACGATTATGAGAACAGAAATAGGCCAACAATCTCTACGGACGGGGATTCCTCTGCGCTCCACCCCAGCCGGCGAGCTTGATCATTCTCTGCCCGCCTAAAATTTCCTTGACCTCGACACCTTTACACGTGTACAATACGTGTAATTTTCCGGGAGGTGATAATTATGCAAAAAAAGCTTACCGTGACCATAGATGAGGAAGTCTATGAAGGTTTACGCGAAGTTATTGGGCCGAGAAAAATCAGTCGTTTTATCGAGGACTTAGTACGGCCTCATGTGACCCAAAAAGATATATACTCAGCGTATAAAGAGATGGCTGCCGATGAAGTCAGAGAATCTGAAGCACTTGAGTGGGCTGAAGCCACTTTCGGAGATATCAATCATGAAGAGGGGTGAAGTCTGGTGGGTAAATTTTGAACCTTCCATTGGCGGTGAAATCCGTAAAAAACGACCCGCCGTTATTATCAGTAACGACGCTGCAAATCAATTTCTTAATAGCGTTCAAGTGATCCCCCTTACAAGTAATATCGACAGACTTTACCCCAGCGAGACATATATATCACTTCGAGGCAGGAAAGCTAAAGCCATGGCTGATCAACTCACTACTGTGAGTAAAAAGCGACTAATAAATCGAGCAGGAACTGTTTCAAATGCTGAGATAGAAGGGATAAAGCGCGCTATTTCAATCCAACTTGCCCTCTGAGGCAGAACATTCGCTTTCACGGGGACGCTCGTAACCTCGAGCCCGTGAAGCAGGCGTTGGCCTTGACAAAATTCCTATATGTTGTATATGTCTGGTGTATACATCATGGGAGGTTCAATATGATCAGGACACAAATATATTTAACAGATAAACAGCGCACAGAACTATCTGCTATTGCGAAGAATCATGGCAAAAAACAGAGTGAAATCATTCGCGAGGCCATTGATCGTTTCATCGAACAAACTTGCCGTAATCGAAAAGAATCAGCATTGGAAAAGGCCGCTGGAATCTGGAAGAATCGTAAAGACCTTCCTGATTTCAGGGCACTAAGGTCGGAATGGGATCGATAGTAGTCATGCAAAATTCAATCCTTGTAGACACTGATGTGCTGGTTGATTTTTTGCGCGGTCACGAAAAGGCGGTCGCCTTTATAAGTGAATTTTCTTCCCGGATCATACTCTCTGCTGTTGTGGTTGCTGAATTGTATGCTGGTGTAAAAGGAAATGCGGAACTGACTGTATTAGAGAATTTTATCTCCCTATTTCGTGTTGTCCCCTTAACCGCCGAGATGGCTAAAATTGGTGGACTCTACAAACGTGATTTTGGCAAGTCACATGGAGTTGGACTTGCGGATGCCATCTTGGCTGCGACAGCTGACGCAGAGAAAGTCGAGCTAAAAACCCTGAATGTAAAACACTATCCTATGCTCAGTGGCATGGAACCGGCTTATAAGAAATAATTGGCCAACCAAGGGCTTAAGAGGACCGGGCGGGCCGTGCCACTTTCGAAATTTTTCTGAAAACAAATGTCAGGGCTTTCGGCCGGGTCGCAGGTGAAAACCCGCCCGGCCCCGTAGCTTTCCCGTTCTACCTACTGGGTTTTGACAAATTGTACAAGTGTTGTACAATTGTCTTTAGTACAGTATCCGAAAGGTAACCAATGGAAATCGTAATTGATACTTCTGCCTTAATTTCGGTGATTGTGGGTGAACCCGAACGGGAAAGGATCATCGAGCTGACAAAGGGAAATACACTTATTGGACCTGGATCAATCCCATGGGAAATCGGCAACGCCTTTTCGGCAATGTTCAAACAAAAAAGGTTGACCATTACAGAAGCTGAAAGGGGGATTTCAATTTTTAAGGCCATCCCGCTTCGCTATATCGAACCAGATTTTGTAAAAGCCTTAAAATTATCCAAACAGGGGAATATTTATGCATACGATGCTTACTTTTTGGATTGTGCAATCAGGCATAAGGCTCCGCTGTTGACATTGGATCGAAAATTAATGACATCTGCTCAAAATCTCAACGTCGAGATCTTGGAGGTGTAATATGCAGGTATATACATATTCTGAAGCAAGGCAAAAGCTGGCCATGATACTTAACCAGGCGGAAAATACAGGAAAAGTGTTAATCCGAAGGAAGGACGGCAGGACCTTCGCATTGGTACCGGAACAAATCGCTCCTTCTCCCTTAGACGTTCCAACAATTAAAGCGAATATTTCTACACAAGAGATAGTGGATATTATTCGAGAGGGACGGGAAAGGTAGAACCTGTCAGTTCACCGGACAGTTGTTCCGCTGCGCTCCGCAACGCGCCTGAACCCGACTGTTCTGGCTCTTCCGGCGAGGCTGGTAAATTTGGTAAAATAATGGATATAAATTATTTATATCCATTGAAAATGCTTAGCGAGCGCATTTCCCGCTGCTTGCTGCGGGGGTCTTCAATTTATAGGAGTTGTTATGGAACAGTTGAGAAGAATTACCTTATTTGAAAATCGTCGAGTGGTCAGCTGAGGATAAATGTTATGTAGGTTCTTGCCAGGATGGATTGGTAAGTGCTGCCACGGAGACAACGAAGAAAAAGTTTATCGTCAACTCTGCCATATAGTTGATGAATGGATTGACATATATAAAAGAGACGGCCGACCTTTGCCCCCGTCTACAAGTGATAAACAATATTCTGGCAAATTTCAATTGCGTCCGGGGAGCGAGCTTCACAAGGCCTCAGCAATAAAAGCGTTACAGTCCGGCAAAAGCCTTAATAATTTTTGTATTAGTGTTTTACAAAAAGAAGTCGCGCCCTCTGAAAAAACCAGGGGCTAACCATTCAGCGCAAAAGGATCGCCACGAGATCGACGAGCCGGATACCGTCCGCTTCATCGCAAAGGTGCGTGAGAAGTGCATCATCGGCGACGATGAATGGCATGACGTGTTCCAAAGGACTTTTTCTACAGACTCGTTGGTTGCTATTTTACAATATGCCTTGACAAAATACGCCATTGGCGTATAATCTAGACATTGTTTTCATCGAAACCTCCGTTTTTACAAAGGAAATTCAGCGCCTGATATCGGACGATGATTATCGGATGCTCCAAACTGCATTGATGCTCCGGCCGGATGCCGGAACTTTGATAAGGGGAAGTGGAGGCTTGCGGAAAATTCGTTGGAAACTTCCTGATATTGGAAAAAGAGGCGCATTGCGAATCATTTATTACCGGGATCCTCCTGACACTATTTTCATGCTTTTTCCATATAGGAAGACAGAACAAGAAGATTTGACGCCGGAGCAGCTTAAGCTGCTCCGTAAAATGGTCAAGGAGTTATTATCATGAAAAAAGAGGGATTTGAAAAACTGGTTGCCAGCGTAAAAGAAGCCGGTGAGATCAAGGCTGGCCGCAAGGCACCAAGCCGTGTATTTGAAATCAAGCCACCTGAAATCAAGACTGTGAGAGAGAAACTGAAAGTGTCACAAAATGAATTCGCACTCATGATTGGAGTCAGTGTGCGTACATTACAGAACTGGGAGCAAGGCAGAAGGAAACCGGAAGGTCCGGCTAAGGCATTGTTGCGAATCGCATCAAGGAATCCTGGTGCTGTTCTCGATGCATTGCATATGGAGTAGAGTCAGCCAACAACCGAATTCACTCGGATGTGAGTTCCGCTGGCGCTCCACTCACACTGGTGATTCGGAGCGTTGGCCATAAAAAATCTTGACAATATGTACATCATAATGCACATTAATGTACATAAATTAAGGAAGTGACAGATGAAGACAATAACATTTACTGAATTTCGTAAACATGCGTCTATTCTTTTTTCTGAGGTTGAGCATGGAGAAATTATAACCGTTTTGCGTCATGGGAAACCTATTGCAGAAATATCTCCACCATCTAATTCTGAAAGACTACCTTCATGGAAAAAACCCGGTTTGAGACTTTCCATAAAGGGAACGGAATTGTCGTCAGCTATTTTAGAAGAGCGTGAACGTGAAAACATTCTTTGATTCTTCAGCATTTGCGAAAAGATATATTGAGGAAAAAGGAAGTCAACTTGTTGACGACATTTGTTATAAAGCGACAGAGGTATGCCTCAGTGTTATCTGTGTCCCGGAGATAATATCCGCTCTGAATCGTCGACTTCGGGAAAAACGTCTTTCTCCCCGCGATTACCGTACTATCAAACAGCACTTATCCGATGATGTTCGGGATGCTGTAATCATTAATCTGACATCAGAAGTAATAAGAATGTCAACGAAACTTCTTGAATCCTCACCGCTTCGGGCAATGGATGCCATTCATGTAGCGTGTGCCTCAGTCTGGAAATCTGAGTTATTTGTATCATCAGACAAACAACAGCTTTCGGCGGCGAAGAAGGCTGGATTGAAGATTAAATCTGTTTAGAATGGCCAATCGAGTAGCCATGGGTTTTACTCCCCTCCCCACACTACATAGCACGTGTTGGGAATAGGGCCCCAATGAGTGCGCCAGTTTTGCCTCAAGTCCGGCCTCTCAAGTCCATCTACCAGCCAGCACCAGTTCATCAGGGTTGACTCCACAACCACAATAGGCCTAGAATTGAATTGGCAGACTTGGTAATGGATCATTCTCAGGTCATTTGGCAGCTTTTTTTCTTAATAAGGATCTTTTCGTTGTCATCAATGACGCAGAGGAAATAATCTCTGGAATGGAGATCGATCCCGCAATAGTATTTCATTTGGTGGCCGCCTCTAATAATTATCCAGGTGCTGCTGCCGGACAAATTTTCCGCTGCGT
>CAZPDU010000307.1:0-6975 GCA_964585405.1 uncultured Thermodesulfobacteriaceae bacterium
CTTCTTCCAAATTGCCACTCCCCGCACATAAATACTCTTTCCTTTGGAATAAAGGTGTTATCAAATACAATAACCGACTCTGCCACGCCCATTTCCGCGTAAGGGCACTTCAACTCTTTTCTAGCCCTGACAAATGCTGGCCTCGTGATCAACCTGATATTCTCGCAGTCTGCCGGTATGGCAAAGGCAACGGCATAATCCTTGTCCTTTTCAGTAAGCGCGCGCGTCGGTACTACCAAAAGCTCGTCAGCGAGAGGTGCCATGGTTATTGATATTTTTGCCCCCTTCACCACGATCCCATCGCTTCTTTCCTCAACTATGTGCACGTAAGCATCCGGATCCTCTTGCTCATGAGGTCTTTTACTCCTGTCTCCTTTCATATCTGTTTGAGCGCAGGCACCAGCCCAATCGTTTTCTTGGTAATCCTTCATATAGGTCATGAATCTTTTATGATAATCAGTGCCATATTCTTCATCCATCTCCTTGGTGGCTATGGAAAGAGCAACTATTGCATCTTGTCCCATGCATCGTTGAATGCAACCTCCAACCCTCGTAGCAGTTAATCTGATCATCTTCTGTTTCTGCATCAGGTCCCACGGGTTTTGGGGAAGGTGTGTAAATCGATTTATCTTGTTGCCTGTTAAAGAAGAATTAGCAGTTATTACCCCTTGCCAATCCGTTTTTTGTGCCAATTCGAAGGTTGTCTTCATAACATTGATACCTGGCACAAGGCGTGCATCATCCCTACCAACTCTCTCCCCTCCAATATATACATTCTTCTTCATTTTTTTTAGGTCTGAATAATACTCTTCTGGTGTTCGCATACTAAATAATCCTTTCGTTTTAGAAAAATACCATTACATTTTTTTATCCAGAATCGTACCTACAATCATTAATTTTATCTTTAAGCTTTCCAACAATCTCATCAAAATATTAAGAAATTCTGATTACATAAAATTGGTTTTCGGGAGCAAGACTTGACCAAGACTTTGGCAAAGAATACGAATCTTAACCATGGCATCGTGATTAATATGCTCAAGCCATGTAGACCCACTATACTGGACTCAACTTCAAGGTAAATACCACAAACCTACATCTATAAAACGAATGGTTCAAGGCGGGTCTATTCGAAATTAACTGTTCTCGGTGACAGTCTCTCCCTCTTTATTCTTCAATAGATTACCGTATCATTCCGTCTGCTATTTTACCTGAGCTTCCTGTAAGATATCAGAATGCCTAACGATATTCTGCTTTTTCAGATGTAGGAATTCGGAAGAACAGGTTGCGAGAGCTTATTGTTTTCATCCATTATATGATGTTGTTAATGATCTGGATCGCGTGATCGGAAATGAACATAGACATATGATCACTAGACGCTTTTCTCGAGATAATTTCTATTTCATACTCCAACACTATCGATCTCAAAAAATTCCTTCTTCTGACATCCAGCCCTCTAAAAACCCGCTTCAGGTACTTGGGAATACAAATGACGTCCACTTCAAAATCCGTTTTTTATGAGCTCCGAGAGTGTAAAGTCGCATAATAGGACAGTATAACTTCGTCTTCGCCTAGGGGAGGGTTTCCACCATCCCTAATAAGGCCACAAATATCCCCAATGCTCAATAAAGGAACCGCAGATTGATAATCTGGCATATTTCATGCTATCCTTGACGTCATTAAAAAGCTTAACCCTACACATGGTTACGTTAAAACCAAACAAAACCCTACCTTCCTAAACTTCGGGGCCTCTAAGTCTCTGAATTCAACTATATCCCGCCTAATAGGACTTTGGTTTCTTATCCGATTCGTCTTCTCCCCGACAAATTTTTCATTCATTCTTCCTAATGTTACGTCTACCTATTCCGCTACAAAACTTGCCTATTAGCGTGGCAGTGTTTCGTGCTTAAACTGGTCGATACCTCCAAAAATATCTCGATATAAAAAGCTTGCCATACGCTTTTGCATTATCACCCGAGTCAAGAGCACCGAGCTTCAGAACTAAGCCAAAATCTGTGTTAGGGGCAATATGCAACTCCATTTCCATCGACACCTATTTTTCAATAGGGATTCATTTATAAATAGTTAATATCATGGGACTGGCAATAATTTTTCAGTTACCCACTATAATAAGGCTACACACACCCGAGCCTGGTATACCGCCGATATTGTGGCTCAGCCCAAGTGTGGGATTCTTTACTTGCCGAGGACCGGCTTTCCCCTGAAGTTGCTTATAAACCTCGTAAATCATCCGTAACCCGCTTGCCCCCAGAGGATGACCAAAGCATTTCAAACCGCCATCAGTGTTCACGGGCAACTCTCCCTCTAGAGTAAAGGCACCAGCTTCGATATCTTCTTTTGCCTTTCCCCTGGGAGAAAATTGAAGGTCTTCATAGATGGTCATCTCTGTTATGCTGAAACAATCATGTACTTCAGCAATACTGATATCTTTTCTTGGGGCTGTTATGCCCGCTTCCTTGTAAGCGGCAATGCCAGCTCGATGGGTTTCTTCCATATTAGTATATTCCCATTCGGAATTGATGATTCCTTCCCTCGGACCTGTAGAGATCTGTAATGCCTTAATGTAGATAGGATCTTCTCTGAAAGATTTTGCCATATCAGCACGAGTTACAATTGCAGCCGCAGCACCGTCGCTGACTCCGCAGCAGTCATATAAACCTAGTGGATAGGCTACCATAGGGGCCTTTAATACCTGTTCTATGGTTATTTCTCTCTGAAAATGCGCCTTTGGGGATAAGGTGCCATTATGGTGATTTTTTACAGCGATTTCTGCTAAAAGCTCTCTACCTTCTTCAGGGTCTATCCCATACTTACTAAAATATCTGTTTGCCATGAGAGCAAATTGTGGGGGCGTGCTGAATGTAGGAACTCTATAAGTATCCTGTGTGCTCATAAACCACTCCGCTACTAATTCACTGTCAGGGAGACCGCTATAACCGTTATCTTTTAGCTTCTCAAAGCCTACGGCCAAAACAATATCATAAATTCCAGCAGCTACAGCATAGCAGGCATTTCTCAATGCCTCTGAACCAGTAGCACACATATTCTCTACTCTGGTAACGGGCTTATACATCAGTTTTAATGGCTCTGCTATCATTACACCTGTATACCCGGACATATAGGTTCCCATCCAGGCAGCTTGTATATCCTCCGGATCTATGCTTGCATCTTCATAAGCCTCATATGCAGCCTCAATCACCATCTCTTTAGAGTCCATATCCCAGTTTTCACCAAATTTTGTACAGCCCATACCTATTATGGCAATCTTGTCTTTGATACTTTCCACTTATATTTCCTCCTGTTATCCTCTTATTGGCATGCATTTCCACCAATAGTCATAGATACCTCCAGTATACCGTATCTTCCTAAAGGTCATCTCTACAGGCATACCTACCTTAACTTCTTCAATGTCCCTGTCTGTCATATCGCATTGAATCCTCCCCCCCCCTTCAAAATTAACCACACTCAAGGTAAGCGGTGGGTCAATTGCAGGCGCAAGGTTGTCATGGGAGAAGGAAAAAAGTTCAGCCTTCTTGTCAGCAAAACAATAATCTTCAAAATTATCCTTAGCTTGGCATTTTATGCATATTCTTTGTGCTGGATACTGCGGCAACCCGCAGTTCTTACACTTGCTTCCATAAAGTGCTAGACCTCCTTTACGATCTCTCCATAAGGCTACTGCTGATGGCACCTGAAGGGGTGGCCTGGAAGGTGGCTCGACAGAAATAATATCCCGCCACCGTAGATACTTTTCATAGTAAGGCAGCCTCTTTTTTGACTGCAGATGGACTTTTATCCCTCTCTTATTCTTAGCTTGAATCTTTTCTATCTCTGGAGTTACAGTCAAGATAAAGACATCACATCCATCACCATAACTAACGAGCAGTAACTTGTCTCCTGGCTTTGCCTGTTCAAGGGCTGCAACCAGAAGCATGGGCGCCAGAGCAACTCCTGTATTTCCAACCGTATCATACAGAGGATCTTGAACCTGAGTTTTGAGATCGAAGACCAACTTCCTAGCAACAGAACCAACTGCTCTACCATCAGGGGTATAAAAAATCGCTTTTGAGAAATCTTTTGGCTCCAGCTGATATTTTTTCAGAGCCCCTGAAACAGCATCAAAGACAATCTTGTTGTATCCTTTTTCTTTGACAAATCGATCCTCCCAGGAACGAACAAACATATCCTTATCAGATCTCCACACATCGATAATTTCATCACTAACGCTATATTTGCCGTCAATAGTAGCGATTATGTTATCTTTACCCAATGTGAAAGCCGCCGCTCCATCCCCATAGGCTAATTCTCTCGGCCCCTTTGGAAGGCCCAAACGGATATCCGCGGCACACACCAACGCCTTTTGAGCTGAATTACTATTAATAGCGTCCATTGCAGTCGCTATTGCATTAGTCCCAGCTCGTAAAGATTGGGAAATATCCATGCTGAATATTTCCGGTTTCATATCCAAAACTGCAGCTATAGTAGCCGCTGCCTGCTTTTCCTTGTACGGTGAGCTTGTTGAAGCAAAGTATAGAGAATCAATTGTTTTTACATCTATACCGTTCATACAGTCTCTCGCAGCAGCCACCGCCATGGTTATGCTATCTTCATCAAAATTCGCTACCGCTTTTTCACCTGGTACAGCTGCACCTCCCCAACTCCTGGAAATATCCGCCCGACTTAATCTATAGATGGGTATGTAAGCACCATACGAGGTAATGCCAACCATTTTATTGCCTCCATTATTTCTTTGGCTTTTTTATGGATTCTATCAAAAAACGTCTGTCCAATGCCTTCTCTGTCTTTAACCAATTCCATATTGCTCGTCAGTTCCTGGAAGCTATAAATATAGTGGAAAATTTGGAACACAAAATCTCGAATCAGAGAATACGGAACCTCTTAAAAAAATTTGCTATATCTCTTTAAAATCCACGGAATCTTACAGATAAACAGAAAGTTAGACTCAGCGCGATCTGTAAAAACACAATAATTAGTTTTATCCCCACTAGTCTGTCTCACCTTTTGAGTCTCAGAAAACACTTTATATCCTCCTTCGTTCATGCCCTTAACACACATTCAACACTTACTAGCACACCTTTGCCCTGGCAAAGCTACCACAATAGCCATATTCCTGCAATGGAGATCATGTCATAGCGAACTCCTATACCCTCAGCCGAATGTCTGTAAAAAACTTCCACAGAGCTCACCTAAACTTCAGAGCCACCTGTTCCCCATAGAATTATACTCTGTAAGCTATGTGATACGTTTACCAACACTTGGTGTTCACTTTGCGCTGGTGCCATAAGGAGAGAGCAGCTTTAAGTTAAAGATTCGAAATATGATATAGTCAAGGATGTCAATCCAGAAAAACATAGCATTGGCTGAGAGTTTCCCCCAAGGCATCCTTTCCATCCCAAAACCGATCTTCAAGTCCTTGATCCGGTTCTCACTGTACTCCTCTCTGTGATTGTACCAGCCATTTATCGTCTTTGGCGATTCGGCTCTATTGGTGGTAATACCCCCTACAATTGAGACTCACCCCCTCATGCATAAGAGACCTCTTTTGTAGGGCTTAGGACTGATGATAAACCAGAAAGCCGTAGCAGTTTTCCGCCATGGCGTTGAACTTTTCTGCGATCGAGCCGTTTTTGTAAGTCTTCTAGTTATGCTAAGGTATAGCCGCTATGATCGTAAGGGCCGCTTGATCGAGATCTACTTATATGCCGAACTGTATGCAGTAGTCTTGACGGTACTTGATGATTTAGTCCTGATAGGCGGCACTTTCAGAGCGCAATGCAGTAATGCCTTTTTCCTTGGGCATCTGCCTGGCAGATTGCTTGATAAAGGCAAGGTTTGTGCTTGCAAAGGCATCATTACCCTCTCCAAATTCTTCTCGTAACATGATACCATTGACCGTGAGGTGACAGACGTGGGGTAGATAGTCCTAAGACTATTGTAAGTCATCTTGCCTGTTTTTTGCTCAGCTTCAATGCCGGTGGTATATATTTCTATGCTGTATCCTGTAATTGCATCATATTTGACACCACGTTTCAGGAATGTTCTTTTTACTGCTTAAGACCAGAGAAACCCCACTAATCCCTATGTAACGAATCAATCTTTGAACGCCACCAAATAGAGGATAAGGTTGATGTCAAAAATTTACCTCGATCCTTCATCTGTTCTTATCCCCTGGATGTCCTTAAGATGTGACCCTCTTCCACTAGACATCAATATGAGGGGAAGATATACTCAGAAAAGTGGTATTCCTCACTACTGCCTTTGTGCGAAAGCAACTATCGACTAATTGCAACAATCTCAGCCTAACTGAAAACTGTCCAGAGAATGCTAGTCCAGCCTGGTGAATAATTAAATTTCTTCTGATCATCTCGATCTTAAAAGGAAATATCCTTTGTCCTATCAAAT
Organism: uncultured Thermodesulfobacteriaceae bacterium; assembly: GCA_964585405.1. Lineage (GTDB taxonomy): Bacteria > Desulfobacterota > Dissulfuribacteria > Dissulfuribacterales > UBA3076 > UBA3076. Next base: position 6,442 of record CAZPDU010000307.1, read on the forward strand.
AATTTTACCATTCTTGGTTACTGCATACTCTTTGGTTGAATATATAATCTTAAGGAATCAGTGAAGTTTTTTGTTTTATTCCATGTAAGTTCAGGGCTAATAGCGGGGCTAACGTTAATAATATGACACGAAAATGCTCAACAATAAGAGCAAGGTCATCAAATCGCTAGACATATCATTATAGAACCGCTGAAACCTTTAAGCTCTCCTTCTATCATGGTGTGGAAAAGTTAACAGAACATGAGTTAGTTTTTGTGATAAACTTAAAAATTTCATATAAAAACTCTGAAGGTGCCAAATTATTATTTCTCATAAAAGATTTGAGACCTTTGAAAAACCTGGTGATTTTCACCATCCTCAAAAAGACGATGGACATTTTTGAAGTGACTGGTGGAAGGGTGCTGTCTTTTCGTAACGTATCAGTGGGGGAACCCTCAGGCCCCGATTTATCGGGGCAATGCGGATAGAGCAAAACTCCCCCATGGATACGTTGCTGAAAAGACCAGCCCGGGAGCCTCGGAACTGAAAAAAAGC
>CAZPDU010000308.1:0-3017 GCA_964585405.1 uncultured Thermodesulfobacteriaceae bacterium
AGGCGCTGAGAGCATGGTGGGTCCAGCCTCATCGCTGATAATCTCATGATAGCTCAGGAGTTCCATCATCCTTCGACCCTGCCTCTGGCCAGGTACTACCAGGACAATCCTTTCACCCGCCTCAACCCAGTCTCTGAGCCGGTCAATCGCCGGCCCGACAAGATCGATTCCCTTCTTTGCGCCTCCGGGTATCAAGGTCAGATCAGGCCTGCTCGATTCTATCTCCAGATCCTGGATTTTTGGACGTGTCAGATCGATAGAAAACACTTTGTATTTGGTGATTTCCCGACGTGGTGAAGTAGTGTTTGAAGATTTGAGTAACGATCCATATAAGTTAATGTCCTGAAACAGCCAGCACGTATGATCATTGATGCTTTTCGCAAGCTGCTCCGGGTCAAAGACAAGAGAATTCAGAGGAGAAAAAACCCTGTGTTCGCTCAAGGCCGTTTCGTATGTCTGTTCAGCACCTTTCCGGTAGTTTTCCATCGCCAGATCAATTTCTTCGGGCCTGTCAATCAATATAGGGGTATGTCGATTAATATAGTCCAGAACAGAGGCGGGTTTTGGATAAAAAAGCGGCAGTAGCGCCTCATGCCCCTCCACCAGCCTTCTGCTCTCCAGCTGTTGCAGAATTTCATGTACCCTGCGGGCAGGCAAATTATATTCAGCCGCTCGTTCAACCAGTTTTTCATGGACGTCCTCATACATGGTTTGAGAAAATATGAGTTCATGACACGGAAGTATAACCAGTTCATTCAGATCTTCAGCCGAACGTTGCGTGAGCGGATCAAAAAGGCGCATTTCTTCCACAAAATCGCCGAAAAAGTCTATTCTTACAGGACGATCTGTTAAAGGCGAAAAGATGTCAAGCAGGCTGCCCCTTATACTGAACTCCCCTTTAGACTGGACTATAGCACAGCTCTCATAGCCTGAATCAATAAGCCACTTGAGTAATTTTTCCCGGTCAACCTCTTCTCCTTTTTGGAGGTACTCCACATGGTTTAAAAGGACTTCAGGTGGTACAGTAAGTTCCACAAGGGCCTGCACCGGGGCAACCGCTACGGCAGGAACCTCTTCGGTGGCCAGGCGGTATAGTGTCGAAATTCTTTGAGATATTGTGTCGGTTGAGGGAAGCAGCGGCACGAAAGGAAGAGAGTCGTGGCAAGGATACAATAGAACAGGAAAATCCGAGAAAAAGGAAAGGTCTGATACTATCTGTTCCGCCTCTTTCTGAAGGGAAGTGACCCAGAGTACAGAATGATTAACAGATTTGAGAAGTCTTGCAATCAGCCATGCCGAGGAGGTGCCTAAAAGACCGGTTAGGGCCAAAACACTCTTCGGTTCTCTTATAGATTCTCTGAGTTTTAAAAGGACTTGTTCAGTATTCATTCGGAGTTTATTGCCATATTAAGACTGTAGGTCAAACAGATAGTATTACCTGTTTAACATTCAATTGAAAACATAAATTGTTATAGATCAAGCTAACAGATCAGGTATTTTATTATTCAGACAGGATAAACAGAGTCGGTAGGGTTGTATTGAAAATATTAAATTGCCAGAGGCTTGAACTGGAATCTCATCTTGTGACAGGGCGTTGAATTGACAAATATTTAATCTTAGATTTTTCCATCATCAGAGAAGCTATAATACCCCTTGCCGTTAAATATGATGTGATCCAACAGACAGATTCCCAGGATTCCTCCGGCAGATTTCAATTGTCTGGTTACTTCCATGTCTTCTTTGCTTGGCTTTAGACTCCCTGAAGGATGGTTGTGTGCCACTATGATTGCTGTCGCCCTGTCAGTTATCGGGTCGGCAAAGACCTCTCTGGGGTGCACCTGGGTCCTGTTGACAAGGCCTACGGATACAACTCGACTTGCAATGACTTCATTAGCACCATTCAGGGATATACATAAAAAATGCTCCTGTTTACGATCTGCATAATGTCGAATTATGGGAAGCACATCAGACGGAGAGGCTATCCTTAATCCTTCGGGGCGGATACGACGTCGCACAAATTCCAGGGCAGCCGCGATAAGTGTTGCCTTGGCCGGACCTACCCCGTCAATGGCCAGGAGTTCCTTCAGATCAGGCTTTGAGCCAGCGACATCCAGGGTCTTTACCACCCTTTCGGCTATATACAAGACATCATGCCTTACAGTCCCCTTGCCCAAAAGGACGGCCATTAATTCAGGGTCTGATAATGCTTCGGCGCCTTTTTGTTGAAGCTTTTCACGAGGACGGTCTGATTCTGGAATGTCAGATATCTTTTTCATAAAATTCTGAAGATGTAAATAATGTATCTTTCGGCTGTTTTTTTAAGGGACTTCAAAATGGCGGCTATTTAATTTTCAGCTATCCCTCACCTCCCCGATATAATATCAGGTTTAATGCATTTATTTCAAAGAAATACTCTCAAGTTATGGAGAAACAGGTAAAATACCCAATAAACAGGTATCAAAACATGATTAATACGCATATACCCGTTGTCTAAAAATTCAATAGTATAATTAATAATCGTGTCAGTTTATCCAGGCAAATTTTATGTTATTATATAAATTTGAATCCACCTCTTCGAGTACCAAGATGTCAAAAATAAAGAGCATTAAGATAGACACTCCTTAAGATCATATCAAAATCATCTCTCCGAGGGTTGATTTTTTAAAACAATGAGTTTTTGGCCCTGGCAAAAAAAGAAGAAGGACCCTCAGGCACTAATAAAAAAGAGCAAGGGGCAGGCCCTGCCCTCCATGCCCGAAGCCAAACCCGAAGCCATCACTCACTGGCAAAAAGAGCAGTTCCTGAAGGAATTCAATGACCGTGAAGAATTCTTCTTTTTAGAACTGGCTGAAAGGAGTATTTCAAAAGGCTATCCTGTATGTCGCGATTTATATTTTTTCTGTTATTTCAGCACACTCAGATTCCGGTTTCTTTCTCAAGCTGGACGCGATGCCCGGTTCAGTTATGTCTATGCCTGGGGATTAAAGGATCTGAATGATCAAATCTGTTTTTACGAG
>CAZPDU010000309.1:0-16719 GCA_964585405.1 uncultured Thermodesulfobacteriaceae bacterium
TCATAATGCCAGTAATATTTCGGCTCATCATACGGAGAATTGATGATGAGTTTGTCAATCTGTTTCATCATGCCCTCTCCGGCAATGAAACCACCCGCAGGCTTTCAATGCCCCGGTCGTCTATGATTTTCACGGCGATTTTGGCATTATCGCCCTTTTCAAAAGGAAGCGAAACCGTCCCCTTAAATGCCTCGATCTTTTCCTCGTCAATCTCGGCTTTCAGGTTCCTTGCCAGTCTGCTCCAGCCGTCTTTCTCTCCGGCCATAGGAAAGAATACCTGGGACGGAAACAGGCTACGGTCATCATAGTTTGTATCCAGAAGCCACATGGCGATGTTCCCCTTGCCGCCGGAATCCACGTTCCCGGTCTTGGGATTGTAATAATCAAATCCGAGCACCTCAACCTGATATTTTCCTTTATCTTCTCCTTTGGCGATGGATTTAATTTCCACGTCCGGCTGGCCAATGAGCCAGAAGCTGTCATTGCCGGAGCGTTTTTTCTTTAAGTCGTCGGTGAACAGGTCGGCATTCATCTGCACCTTCAAAAGCTGCATCCCTGCGATTTCGGGTTTCAGTTCGTCAATATCCTTGGCTGCCTCGTCATCAAACTGAAAAGCGCAAAAAAGCAGGATATCCGGTTTGAACGGCCTTGCCTCCTGCCAGGCGTTTTCCACCATGCGCTGTTCCAGAGGCGCGTGTTCAGGCCCGAATATCACAAACACCTTTTGAGGCTTGTCTTCCCTTGTTTCAGCTTCGCATTGAATCCAGCGGGTTCCGCTCATGGGCTCTATGCGGGTAAATTCCAGCTTATCGCCGCCCCTGGCGCGCACCCCTGCTTTCAGGAGTTCATCCCGCCACTGTGACTGGCGCAGGGTTTCCCCGGAACGGGCCACGCTCTCGCCTGTACCCTGGTTTTCCTTTTCGATCTCTTCCAGGGATCTTGCCCGAAGCGAAGGCACCGCCTCAACCGTGAACGGTCCAGTTATACGGGTTTTTTTGTTGTCCACCTTGGGTTGGTCATAGAGGGTCTCCTCTTGAGGCGGCTCATTGTTGGCAATGGATTTTAAGGTAATATGCGGAACGGTCTTATAGACAAATCCGCTGCCCACGCCTTCATAAGGATGGGCAAGCTGATAATAATTAAAATTGGCGGTCATCAGCCGCTGTTTGGCAAGTGTAAGCGCCACACGCGATGTGTCACAAGTAATCCAGCGCCGGCCCCATTGTTCAGCAACATAAGCGGTTGTGCCGCTACCGCATGTGGGGTCAAAAACTAGGTCGCCAGGGTCGGTGGTCATTAGGAGGCAGCGGGTGATGACTTTTTCGTTCGTTTGAACCACGTAACTCTTATAATCGCCACCTGTTCCTGTATCATACCAAATTGTTGTCAATTTTGTGTATGGAAAATCGTTATTAAAACGTATATATGCGGGAACAGAAGAACCCAACTTGATCCTTCCATTTTTCCACAAATTATCTATTCCTTTTTGATTTGTTTTCCAGCTTCCAGAATTTGTTCGATAGACTTTGCCATCAATAGTTATCTCTCCACCGCTACCAGCCTGACTCTTCAAATTGTCAAATTTAATTAATTTTGCACCAGCAGGAATTGTTTTTTCAGAGAGAATTACGTTGTTTTCTTTCTCCCATGAATTAATTGTTCTGAATGTTTTTCCATTAAATGTTATGGAAGAATAAGTTTCTTTTAAATCCTCATCAATTTCTTTTTTCTGATAAAGCTCATAGTATTTTAATTTTTCAAATTTCTTAGCATACCAAACTAAGTAATCACCACATTTGTCCAAATATTTTTGACCCAGCCCTGAAGTAGTTTTATATGCAATTAATTTAACAAAATTATCTTCCCCAAACACCTCATCCATCAGGCACCTGACCCGATGCACATTTTCATCTGAAATCTGCACAAACACGCTGCCACTCTCATGCAACAGTTCTCTTGCCAGGAGTAACCGATCCCGCAGGTAAGTCAGATATGAATGTATCCCCAGCTCCCAGGTGTCCCTAAAGGCCTTGATCATTTCCGGCTCTGCCGTCAGGTCTTCGTCTTTCCGGTCTGTCACATCCCGTTTGTTCACAAAGGGCTGGAAATTGGAGCCATACTTGATGCCGTAAGGGGGGTCGATATAGACCATCTGCACCTTTCCGGCCATGCCTTCTTTTTCCAGAAGCGAATTCATCACCAGCAGAGAATCCCCGGCAATCAGCCTGTTGCTCCAACCTTCCTTGTGCCTGTAAAATTCAATCGCCTCCCGAAGTGGTTTCTTTTCAGTTTCAAAAAGCGACAATTGCTTATGGCCGCTCTCTTCTTTTTGTACCGTGTCAATAATCGTTTTCGGGTCGATCCGTTCATGCACATGCAGGCTTCGAGTAGGCACTTCAAAGGAGGTATGCTCGGCCTTGCCCGCCCATTGCAGTTGCGGATCAAGGTGCGGGTCATATTTGTAAGTTTTTTTTGAGGTCGAATATGGTTCGGTAGTTTCGGAGACCAACCCCACCGGCGGATTATTCAGCCGTTCCTTGTTGGCGTGGTCATACTGCTCGATATCTTTGTTCATCTTCTTTTTTCTCGCCATGTTTTACCTCTATTCTTATACCGCTGACGGCGTATAAAAAATTGTATACTTATTTATTTTTAAAAAAATTAAACAATAATGGAACTATTATCAGGAATAATAGTGCTATTGCTAGCGTTACTACATAGCCATTTTTTGATATTGGAGATGATGTTAATGTTTTGGCCGTACTATTTGAGTGATAAATACCCATATAAAGACAACCAATAGAAAACATAATAGCAATCCGCAAAATATGCGTTTTATAATTCGGTATTTTTTTCTCGCTATTTGTATTTACTGGAAACAAATAGATAAATTCGGTGCCGGTTGTTTGCAATGAAAATAGTCCTAGAACAAATAAAAGTGACAGAAACATCCATGTATTGGCATAACCTTCGCCCTTAATTAAAAACGTTGTAATTGTGGCGAGAAGAATTCCTTGGATAATAAATGATGGCCATTTCTTATCACCCATAATTTTCTCCTACATATTTTAATTACGGCTTATCTCCACTATCCGGCACGACTTATTTTCGTTTACCAAATTATAGGGCATTTTGTCCTTTCAGCACAAAGACCCCTCCGTTCTCACCACCCTTGACAAAAAATTTCATCTAACTAGTTAATTATAATAAGGATTTAGGCCTCAAACTTTCAGCACCAGCTCCTTCCCGCACCTTAAAACCAAATTCAAAAAACTCAAAAACATTATTCACAAAAATAGAGGTAAACTATGTCCTTATCCACGAAGGTCCATCAAGCACGACAAGGTATTATTGAAAGATTTCAAAATGGAAATATTTCCAAAGCCATTGCTATCTCTACCTTCCTATTCCCAACATCCCGGCTGCTCAATGGTCGCTTCTTAACCGGACCCTTATGTTTATTGCCAATACTGGAGATGCCAGGGGCTATCGGCAATGGCAAAAAGTCGGCTGCCATGTCAAGAAAAAGGCTAAGGCCTTTACAATCTTGGCTCCTTATTCAATTTAAAACAAGGCTGAATAGACACTTCAAACTTTAGTTCACTGAAGGCACTATTCCGGTTTATTCAGATTAGGACTTGCTTCGAGTTTTTTTAACAGCAGTCTCAGGCAAGATCGAACCTCCGAAGGTGGGCTCACCGGGTTCAACGACTCCTCTGGGAATAGACGCTATCTTATCTCCCCCGAGTATATAGCCTCCATCCATCCGTATCGTTGCCCCCGTCATGAAACTCGCGTCAAAGACCAGGAAAGACACCGCTTTTGCTACCTCTTCCACCCTTCCGGTACGTTTCAAAAGAATATGATCAGTTATGGCCTTTTGTTCTTCTGTACTCATTATATTCCATCCCCTGGTACCTGGTCCATGTCGTGTCTCCACAAAGCCCAACATGAGTTCATTGACCCTCACTTCAGGGGCACCCCATCTTGCCCAGGTCTCGGTAAGGGACTGAATTGCCTTATTTGACAACGAGTAACAGTCATTAAACACCGGACCAGCCGGTCCACTCCTTCCCACTATTCCGGCTATGGATGAAATGTTGACGACGACTCCATTCCCATGTGCCTTCAGTAATGGCAAGGCCTCCTCGAAAAGATACCGTTTAGCGGTCACCGTGGTCTTGAACTCCAGGTTCCACTGTTCCGGTACATAAGGGCCGTGAACTACCGGCCAACCGCCCCTCTCTATATTATTGATCAATATATCCAGACGTCCAAAGCGTTCATGCGCGGAGCGAATCACCTTTTTAACATTCTCATGACATGTAAGATCGGCTGGAATGGCATGGTAGTCGATACCTGTTTCCTGCATATACCTGTGCATACTCTCGAGGCTGTCAAGCCAGTCGTAGTAAGGCAAAACACACCTAACTCCTGACCGGGACAGCTCAAGGGCTGTGGCCAGCCCAATCCCTTTTATAGCACCGGTAACAATGGCGACCTTGTTTTCAGACTCCATGAATAATTTTCCTCGGCAATAAAACAGAAGGTAACCGTTCACGGGTTCAGGGTTCACCGTTCAGGGTTACTCTTCTTCCGTTGACTTTACGAGTTAGGTCTCTGGCGGATGACATGCCCCAATGTTCTCAAATTTAGGAAGGTATGACATATGCTCTCCTCGTTTTTTTCTCACGCCTTCTCCATTCAGAACTCACGAATCAACCGTTCAAATTTTCGGTAAACCTTGAACCTGTGAACCCTGAAATTGTGAATACCAAGTTTCCTTCCTTTTTTAAATTCAAAACTTAGAATTCAAAATTGTGCCTGAACAGCCTTTTCATCCAGACACTAACTACTTGTTTATCCGCACGAGACGATTATAGTGTCCAAAATGGGTATTTGCAAAATTTCTCAGACTTTTTCTGACAAGGTCTGAAAAGGCTTTGCTCGCTTTATTTTTCAAAGCATCTTACTCAATTTATATAAATCAATACCCTGTCTATAAAAATTACTAGGAAGGCCTGTTTATGCATACACAAAAAGAAAAAAATGATTTGATAGTCCCGGTGAAAATGGATATTAACAGCACTTTCACCTTTGCCTGCGAAAAAGAAATGGCCTGTTTTACTCAATGCTGCAAAAATGCTCATATCATGCTGACCCCATGCGACATAATCCGTATGAAAAAGAGGCTGGGACTCTCTTCAGATGAATTTCTCCAAACCTATACAACACTCGGATTTATTGAAAAAACAGACCTGCCGATCCCTGTAATCAAGATGCTGGAGGATGAGAAAAAAACCTGTCCGTTTCTTGAAGAATCAGGGTGCGGCATATATGAAGATCGCCCGCTGACATGCAGGTACTATCCCTTAAGCGCCGGGATGTTCCACAATAGGGATCTGAATTCCGACGAACATTTCTTTGCCCTGATAAAGGAAAGCTACTGCCTCGGACACGATCTCGGCAGAGAGCTAACAGTCAAGGAATGGCGTGAAGACCAGGGTATCATTCCCTACGATGAGGTAAATTTCGGCTGGACAGAATTGATCCTCAAGCGCAAATCCCTTGGTCCATTCACTACTATTCCTGAAAAGACACTCCAGATGTTCTTTATGGGTTGCTACAATGTGGATCGATTCCGTCGTTTCGTATTAGACAGCATGTTTCTTAACGTGTACATTATTTCGGAACAAAGAAAAAAGGAAATCTTGGAAGACGACATGGCTATGCTCGGTCTTGCTATGGATTGGCTGAAGGCGACCCTGCTTGGGGAAAAAAAGCTGGAAATCAGGGAACAGGTGGCCGAGACAGATCCGGTTGAGGTTGAACCCTAGACCGAAAGACGGCCTCCCTAGAGCATAATTTCATAACTCCTTTCATCTCTATAACGGCAAAAATTGAGTGGATTCGATTTTTTGTTAATAATTACCCTGAAGTCATGTTTCTGCAGTACGTTTGAAATCTTTTAACACACTCAAAATACTATAAGCCATTGGTTTTATTAATGGAAGGGCATCAAGCGGATTTTTAACTCTCGGCAAGACGCCGAACACCTCTACCTGCCCTATCTCTGTAATTGTCCTCTGGTTATCTCTCACAATGGAAGGATCTTCACCTCCCTGGCTGTTAAGTAATACACCCGCTATTCGAATCTTCCTGTGTCGCATGGCTTCCAGTGTGAGGAGTGTATGATTTAAGGTACCCAGGCCGCTTCGTGCCACTACAAGCGTAGGCAATTTAAAGTCTGCCACAAGGTCTGCTAAAAGTATCTCCCTGCTCAAGGGCACAAGGACTCCCCCAATCCCCTCTACGATAAGGATTTCACACGATGATTCCAGGCGAAGAAGGGCATCCTGAATCACCTCGGTCTTAATGATCACGCCTGCTTGTTCTGATGCAAGATGCGGAGACGCTGAAAATGGCAGACAATAAGGGGCCGTATCAGAACCGGAAGCAGATTTATCTTGTAAAGCTTTGGCCGTTATTGCCGATTTATCTCCAAGCAGTCCATAGATAGAGACACAGTCTTCAGAGAATTTCATGTTACCGGTGCTTACCCATTTTTGCACCTTGACATCAAATCCATGATCGGCCAGGGCCTTTGCCAAAAGGGCGGAGATAAAGGTCTTACCTACTCCTGTATCTGTTCCGGCTATAAATATAATCATCAGTTATTTCGGGATCGGGCACCATCACATATGAATATCTGATAGGTAGCCCTTATCGAACCAAAATGTTTTTTATAACTGCGCTCTATCGCCAAAATGCCGGCCCTGCTGCGCACAAAAGGTCCTGCTTTCATACTGGGCGCCACACCGGTTCTTTTCAAGCTCCTGAACAGCGATAACAGATTCGGATAGGTACGGGACAGGTAAAGTTCTTTTACAGTCCATTCTGTAAACGCCTTTGAAAGGGAAGCCTGCAACATTGCCTCCTTTGGGAAAAAATTCGCCGGGAGACAAGCCTTATCGCAAAGGACATGCCTGAGTGCCCTCTGCAGCTCAAAGAGTGTATTGGGGCCAAAGACCGCGAAAAGGACAGAGCCGGAAGGAGAAAGGATGCGGCAGTATTGTTGTATCGTCCCTTCTAAATCCTCAAACCATTGAAGAGTACCGTTTGCAGTAACAAGATCAAAAGGACCGGCAATAGAAGGAGGGAGAAACTCACCATCGGCCTTTTCCACGCTCACTGTGGGATATCGGGCAAGTTTCTGCCGTGCATGGGCAACCATGACCGGCGAGATATCAACTGCATGTATATGCGAACTCTCGAATTGCTGTGCCAGCATTGAGGTATAAAAACCCGTACCACAGCCAACTTCAAGTATCTTATGAAATTCTCTCCCTTTAAGCCGGGCCGTCAGATAGGTAGCCACTTCAGACTGGACATCGGCATAGGAGTCATAGGTCGAAGCAGCCCTTGAAAAGGACTTTATCAATCGTGCCTTAAGGCACACAGAACCTCCTCTCAAATTCAGATGACAAGAAGGGCAAGTGGCCAGTATTTGGAATGACATCTATGGGAACTCTCGGAAAATGCTTAAAAATTTCACTCAACGGTGCAATCACATCTTTTTCTCCATGAAAGATACGCAACTGACTACCTGAACATAAAGACAAATCACACGTCTTTCCTTTTAAATACATTAATCCCTTCCTGAGTTCAGGCATAGCCCACTGTCTGATACTAGTTTCCTCTAGGGTACTTGAAAACCAGCGGTAATCAGCACGTTGTCCACAAAAACACCGTCGATAAAACTGCTTTAGGGCCGCAATACGGTTCAACTCTATGGCCTTAAGTTGTGATAGAATATCCTCGTTGTCAAAGGCCTTTTTCCAGGACACAGCATACAAGGTCTTGATCATATCTGAAAATTCGGCACAAAAATCCAGGACGACACATACCCCCATAGACCAGCCAAGAACACTCACTTCAGCTATATCCCTGCTTAACAAAAAATCGTGTAGATCTGCTGAAATATCACCATATACCGCCCGTTTAGGCAGAATATAATTATAGGATATATTGAGAGAGGAAAAAATATCAGGGCAGAAACCCCAGCCGGGTATCAGGACTAAAGATCTTTCATGGCCTCGGTAAACGAAATCAAATTCCACTGGATAGGGCCTCCATGAGATGACTCACATCTTCTAAACTGTGATTTGCGGTTAAGGATATACGAATCCTTGCCGTCCCCTCCGGAACAGTTGGAGGCCGAATCGCCCTCACAAAAAGACCTGCATCAAGCAGACCCTCTGACAGCCTGAGCGCATCTAAGCTGTCGCCGACTATCACTGGAACGATCTGTGATTCGCTGGGTGTATTAATACCCAGATTCTCCTTCAAGGCCTTTCTGAACTTTGTGGCAAGTTCGCAAACACGGCTTCTGTGCTCAGGCTCCTCCTCCAGAAGCTTTACGGCAGCCAGATTTGCACCTATAACAGGGGGCGGAAGGGCGGTAGAAAAGATGAAGGTCCTGGCCCTGTTTAAGAGAAATCGTTTAATCTGATTCGACAGGGCGACAAAGGCACCATATCCACCCAAGGCCTTTCCGAAGGTACCCATTATCACATCCACGGCCCCTGCTTCGGTCCGGTCTATGATCCCCTCCCCTTTTGATCCAAACACCCCGGTTGCATGGGCTTCATCTATCATTAGCATCGTATTATAACGCCTTTTAATTTCTAGAAGCTCTGGCACCGGGGCCAAATCCCCATTCATGCTGTAAAGGCTTTCGATCACGATTAAGGCCCTGCGATATTTCGACCTGTGGCTTTTTAGCAGTTCTTCAAGATGATTCAGATCATTGTGTCTGAATCTGAAAAACCGTGCCTTGGATAAAAGGATCCCATCCGTTATGCTTGCATGATTCAGACGATCCGAATAGATCACATCGCTTCTTCCGCACAGGGCCGGTATTATTCCTATATTTGCCAGATAACCGCTTCCAAAGAGCAGAGCTGATTCTTTTCCTTTTAGCACAGCAATTGCCGACTCAAGACTATGGTGGATTTCCATGTCACCACTCATGAGCCTGGACGCCCGGGCACCTGCACCCCATTTCTCCATGGCCTTTTTTGCCCCCTCAATCAGTGCAGGGTGACCAGCCATGCCCAGATAATCATTGGAGGAAAAATCGATGAACGGTTTCCCTTTATACGTTATAAGCCCTCTTTGCAGACCTTCCAGAGGTAAAAGGGATCTGAGCAAACCGGCCTCATCCTGAAACCGCAATTCAGAATTAATAAAATCCGTAATATCCTCAAAAGAATCCATATTCGATCACTGAAAATTCGTAATATATTGATATAATGCCTAAGATTTAAATTGCCAATCAGGACAGGCAGAAATCGAACAGGTCTGGAGATAAGAAACTAGATTTCCCGAATCAATCCTAATCGACCTTGATATGGACCATATTCTCCTCTCCATGTTATAAAGGTACAGATTATCAAACTTCAGAATTTATTCTATGGCAAGTTGTGACAGAAAAGGTGATCTAAAAAAACAGGTTGTATTATATTAATGCTTCGGGAAATAATGAATTTTGGACAAACCCGATCTGCGGGGGTTAGAGACCCATAAAAAGACCTTTAGATCAAAAAAACCACACTAAAATTGTAAAGGTAAAGGCCTTGGAGAGAAGTGTCTTAGCGGAAAAATTGAAACGTAAAAAGGCTATAAATCACGCACTATTATATGCGATCTGATAATAACAAACACTATTCGAGAATGGAAAATGATCCCATGTTATTGTAATATATATCAGGCAGTTGCAGCTACGGAAACCACCTCATCTTTCTGACCAACCCAGGATGGTATTACCCAATCTCTATCCTGTTCCACATACTCCCAACTAGAGGGACGGGTTAATAATTCCTTATTCAAAATATGATGTAAGGCATGTCCACTCTTTACAGCCTTTACCTTTCCTAAAATAGGCGCACCTAAAAGATAAAGATCTCCAATCAGGTCCAAGACCTTATGGCGGACAAATTCATCAGAAAAACGAAGGCCTCCACTATTGTATATCGATTTGTCGCCGACAACTACAGCGTTTTCAAGGGATCCACCCCGTGCAAAACCATTTTCTCGCAGCAACTCCACTTCACTGAAGAAACCAAAAGTCCTGGCCTTGCTGATTTGGCGGGCAAAAGTTTGCGGCGTTATCTTGTCCACAAAACGCTGTTTAGCAATAAGGGGATGTTCAAACTCTATTTCAAAAGACACAACAAAATTCTTACAAGGTTCAATACTCAGAAGCTTATCACCCATTGTCACCGTTATTGGTTCCAAGACCTCAATATATTGTATGGGCTCGTCCTGGGCCTTTAAACCTGCCTTTTGCAAAAGACTTAAAAATGGGGCTGCGCTTCCATCCATTGCCGGAACTTCAGGACCGTCAACCTCAATCAAGGCATTATTCACACCGGCTCCCGAGAGGGCGGCCATCAGATGTTCAATGGTTGAAACAGACCCCTTCTCATTACCTATGGTGGTTGCAAATCTGGTATCTACTACATACCTTGTTCGGGCCGGAATAACCTGTTCAGGGCTTAAGTCAGTGCGTACAAAACAAATTCCGGTATTGACCGGAGCAGGGTTTATCTTTAAAGAGACCTTGTTACCGGAGTGCAGTCCTATACCAAATGCCTTTACAGACCTTCTAAGTGTATGTTGGAAATTGGTCACAATTATCTTTCCTTGTTAAAATGGAATAAAAAATAAATCCAAATTTTTTTTAATTATGTTATCTTAATTAAGCAAAAATAATGCCTAACCTGATAACAAAATTTTTAACCGTAATTTCAGGTAGTTCTAGAATGGAGGTTTGTTAACTATAAACCGAGTGAGACCGAAAAGTCCGGAAAACAAATAGGTGAGTGGCATAAAAGTCACTTTTAAAGGCATCTGGATTCCTGTTCAAGTAGTAAGGCCAAGACGACGAAGTGAACGGTCATCCCTGGACCAGTCCTTAAGTATCTTTACTCGAAGGTCCAGATATACCTTTTTCTTCCAGAGCGATTCAAGCTCCTCTCTGGCAAGAATTCCAATTTTTTTAAGAAAACGAGCATCTTTACCGATAATTATCCCTTTCTGAGAAGGCCTTTCAACAAAAATAGTGGCTGAGATCTTTATGATTTGCTGTTCTTTATTATCATCAATCTCATCAACATTTACAGCGGTTGAATAAGGTACCTCCTGTTCTGCAAGCAAAAAAATTTTCTCCCGAATAAATTCAGCCACAAGATCATCTCTGGACTGATCGGTTATAAGAGCCCCATTGAAAAACTGAGGTCCTTCGGAGAGCAATCTTAGTGTCTCATCAAGCACATAATGAGCACCGCTGTCATACTTGGCAGATATAGGTACGATTGCTTCAAAAGGATAGGCATCCTTCCACTCATCGATCATGGGCAACAAAATCTCTTTTGCCACCTTGTCAATTTTGTTAAGGACCAATACTACGGGCTTCCCGACCTTTCTTAAAAGGTCCAAAATGGCAAAATCCTGGCCTCTGCGCCTCCGGGTTACGTCAACTATGAATATCAGCGCGTCCACATCTTCAAGTGCGTTGATGGCCCAACGAACTAATATCTTGTTGAGAGGTTTGTTTGATTTGTGTATTCCGGGTGTATCTACAAAAACAACCTGGAAGTTGTCTCCGGTGAGTATGCCCCTTACTTGACGTCGAGTTGTCTGAGGCTTGGGAGTAATAATTGCTACTTTTTCACCCAGAAGTCGATTAAGGAGAGTTGATTTGCCTACATTTGGTGCCCCGACAATTGCGACAAAACCTGAACGAAAGCCAGCCTCTCTCTCAGATTGGTGTGAATCCGTGTCTTTATCCATCTAAAATTTCAACTATGATTTTGCTAAGAACAACCATATCTGCCGTCTTGCTCCGATTCCCTGCCCGCGCTTGCATAACAAACAGGTCACTGAAATCTATTATAAAATATGCCTTGTCTCCACTAAATCTAAAACCCTGCATTCGGCATATTGTGAACGAAATCCTGTACTAGGCCTTTACGATGCACTAAGTATCTAAAATACTCAGTGCCTTGCGGGCAGCATCCTGCTCCGCCTCTTTCTTGCTCCGCCCACTGCCTCTTTGTAATACCTGACCGTTAAAGTTGATTATTACTTCAAATGTCCGCTGGTGATCAGGTCCACTGACTTTTTCGATCTCATAAACGGGCACAGTGCGAAAACGGCCCTGAGTCAATTCCTGAAGTTTACTTTTATAATCTTGATTCAGTCCTATTTCCAATGCCTGATCAAGTAAATCACCAAAGCATCTTTCAATAAAAGAAAAAACCTCTTCTATTCGACTGTCCAGGTAGATGGCCCCTACTACTGCCTCAAAGGCATCAGATAAAATGGACGGCTTTTCGCGGCCTCCGCTCCTGTCTTCACCCCTGCCCAATAGCAGGTAACGCCCCAGTCCGAGCCTAAAAGCCTGTGCGGCAAGCTGACTTTCATTGACAAAAAATGATCTCATACGGGTTAGCTCACCTTCCCTGCACATATCTCCATGGCGGACAAAGAGAAGATGGCTGACCACAAGCTCCAGGGCGGCATCACCGAGAAATTCTAAACGTTCATTGTCCAAAGCACCTATACCATGCTCTACGGCGTATGAACGATGAGTAAGTGCCTGTCCCAGGAGTTCGGGACGCACAAAATGATAACCAAGGCTGATTTCTAAATCAGATACAGAATCTTGTTCGGGACTGAAACCTTCAGATTCTTCCATTTATATCTTTGGTAAATAAAGGATGCCGAGAATTAAAAACTTTGTGACTGACAAAATTTGTTGGATCTCAATAAACATGGTCATATCTTTTACCAGAATCTAAAATGAACAACAAGATGCGGGAAGGCATTTTTCACTAAACCATTTTGATATAGATCAATTTTGCCTTGATTTCCCTTTCCTATTTTGGCATTCTGGATTAACAGATAAATAATCAATAAAAATAATTGTTACATAGCCTTAAACCCATGTCCAGTTTTCAATGAAAAAAGAAAGGAAAATATAATGCGCAGTGACCGAATGAAAAAAGGTTTAGAAAGGGCACCCCACCGGGCGCTGTTCAAGGCCATAGGCTTTACCGACGAGGAGCTCCAAAGGCCCTTAATCGGCGTAGCAAACCCCTTTAATGAAATTATCCCTGGCCATATACACCTCCGTCAGATCACGGATGCAGTCAAGGCAGGAATTCGGATGGCAGGTGGAACCCCGGTAGAATTTGGGGGGATTGGTGTCTGCGACGGCATCGCCATGAACCACCTAGGGATGAGGTATTCTCTGGCCAGCAGAGAACTTATAGCTGATTCAGTAGAACTAATGGCACAGGCACACCCATTTGACGGCCTTGCACTTGTACCTAACTGCGACAAAATAACTCCAGGTATGCTGATGGCAATGCTCAGGTTAAATATTCCAGCCATAGCTGTAACTGGTGGTCCCATGCTCACAGGAGACTGGAAAGGGAAAAAGGTCAACTTGATTTCCGTATTTGAGGGAATAGGTGAAGTTAAAAAGGGAAGCCTAAGCGAGGCTGAACTGTATGAAATCGAGAATGAGTCCTGCCCCACATGTGGCTCATGTTCCGGAATGTTCACTGCAAACTCGATGAACTGCCTCGCTGAAGCCCTTGGACTGGCCCTTCCGGGAAACGGCACTATTCCAGCTATATCGGCTGCAAGGATTCGTCTGGCAAAGGTCGCCGGAGTCCAGGCGGTCCGCTTGGTGGAAATGAATTTAAGGCCAAGGGACGTAGCCACGCTGTCCGCGTTTAAAAATGCTATTGCTGTTGATATGGCTCTGGGGTGTTCAACCAACACAGTGCTTCATGTGCCTGCAATCGCTAATGAGGCGGATGTGGATCTGCCGCTGGAAATCTTTAATGAGATCAGTGCAAAAACACCCCATCTATGCAACATGATACCCGGAGGCCCGCACAGTCTTCAAGAACTTGACCTCGCTGGTGGCATCCAGGCCATAATCAGGGAACTAGATAAACTGGGAGTCATAGATAAGGACATAAAAACAGTTACGGGATTAACAGTTGGAGAAAATATTGAGCACGCAACAATAAAAAATATGGATGTCATTCACCCTGTTACCGACCCATATCATAAAGAGGGCGGCCTTGCCATACTTTACGGTAACCTTGCCCCTGAGGGTGCAGTAGTCAAACAGTCGGCAGTGGCCCCGAAGATGCTGAGGCATAAGGGTCCCGCTAAAATTTTTAACTCGGAGGATGAGGCATATAGAGCTATTTTGAACAATAAAATCAAAGCCGGAGATGTAATAGTGATTCGCTATGAAGGTCCGAGAGGTGGGCCGGGCATGCCGGAAATGCTATCCCCTACGGCAGCTGTAGTTGGCATGGGACTGGACAAAGACGTAGCCCTGATAACCGACGGCAGATTTAGTGGAGGCACCAAAGGTGCAGCGATCGGCCATATATCGCCCGAAGCTGCTGACGGAGGTACAATAGGCCTGGTCAAAGAGGATGACATTATACAAATCGATATCCCTGCGAAGAAACTGAGTCTTCAGGTCTCTGAAGAGGAACTGAATCAAAGGCGGAGTATTTGGAAACCGATGGAACCGCGCATAACTCAAGGATATCTGGCAAGGTATGCAAGGCAAGTAAGTAGTGCCTCCAAAGGGGCTATAGTGACCTAAATAGAATCTTAAACGTGAGTTAATGATCCTTAAAGTTGTGGTGTATTCTCAAAGCGCGGTCCATATAGACAGGTGAAACGAAAAAATACCTCAACTTTACCCTAATCTGAGCACTTCAACCTAAACCGGAAGGTTATTTACTTTTTTATTATATAAACGAGCAGGTATACTCCATGTCAAGATACGCAAAAATCAGCAGGACCACCAGAGAAACCGATATAAACCTGAGTCTTAATATAGATGGCGAAGGAAAGGCATCCATAAATACCGGAGTAGGTTTTTTGAACCATATGCTGACACTTTGGACGGTACACGGTTTCTTCGACTTAGATATAAAGGCCGTAGGGGATCTGGAAGTAGATGCACATCACACGGTAGAGGATATAGGGATATGTCTGGGGAAGGCGTTGAGCCAGGCACTAAAAGACTTTAACGGTATAAAGCGGTTTGGAAATGTTACCGTACCCATGGATGAGACCCTCGCCTGTGTAACCCTCGACATCTGTAATAGACCTTATCTGATCTATAAGGTGAATTTCCTTACGTCTAAAGTAGGTAGCTTCGATACGGAACTGATTGAGGAATTTTTGCGGGCAATGGTGATAAATAGCGGTATGACCCTCCATGTTCAGGTACCTTATGGAAAAAACAGCCATCATATTGCAGAAGCGGTATTCAAGGCCTTGGGCAAGGCTATTGATCAGGCAACACAGTTTGATCCCAGGGCAAAAGGCCCTCTTTCCAGCAAAGGAATGCTATAGCTTTAAGAACATAGGCGGTATAGTTTTACAAGGCCATCAAATATGAAACCTACAAACTTTAGAAAATACCCGGCTATTTTTACGTTTATATTGTTATTTTATCTGATTGCCATTTTTTTGTTTCTGCAGGGATGCAACGGCTTTTTCCAAAAGGGAGACGGGAAAAAGCAGACTCCACTTCCCGTTCTGAAAAGTATTGCGGTTCTTCCTATGGACAGGGCATCTGCCGATCCTGATCCGGAAAGGCGGGTCTGTCTCTTGAGCGGCCTTTTTCCTGAGGCTTACGGGATAGAGCCGAAGGCAAGCAACGAAGTGACAAGCCTTTTATTTCAAAATTTTCAGGATGATCAGAGGTTCGTGCTGGTATCTGAGGGCCGATGCATAGGCCTTTTGAATTCTCAGTTAGCCGCAGATATAAAGGCTTCCAAACTCCGCTTGATCCAGGCATTTGGCGAGGAACTCCAAGTTGATGCTGTATTGTACAGTCAGCTGTTTAGATTTGAAGATCGCATAGGCACAAAGTATTCGGCCAAAAAACCTGCGTCTGTAGCCTTTACCCTCCAATTAATAAGGGTTTCAGACGGTGCAACACTTTGGCGCCATACATTTGGTCAGACACAACAGGGATTAATGGAAAATCTCCTTAAGGCCGGATTATACAAAAAAACAGGTTTACGCTGGCTTACTGCCAACCAGCTGGCAGATCATGGTCTGAATTACGCGGCGGACGAGCTCAAAAAACTCCTTCCCTGATTTCCGGTTGGGTGGTAGTTGTTCACCCTCTATCAAAAATTGTGAACGGTTATGCTAAATGAAAATATCAACGAGCCAGGTAGTTGAATTCCTGGAAGGCCAACGTTTTATCTGCGCTCAGTGTGTTGCAAAAAAAGGGACCAGATATCATTTACTGACACACCTTGGCAGGGAGGTAAACTTGGCTGCCAGCCGCTTTATTCATGTATCTGCACAGCAAATATCCGCTAAGACAAGAGATATCCGCATCAAGGAACTATACGAAATTTATACGCGAAGAGATGCGCTGAAAGAAAAGATCAACATTCCTGAACTCTGGGAACTGGTTCAAGACGAACAGGCACTCTGGCCTGTGGGAAAACTGGCTGAACTGGTATTTGGTCAGCCAGTGGAGCCTGACCATGAAGCCGCTTTTATTCGTGCAGTGATAAACGATCACACCTACTTCAAATTCAGAGAGGGGATGATAAAAGTCCAATCTCCGGATGCCGTCAAGAG
>CAZPDU010000310.1:0-1910 GCA_964585405.1 uncultured Thermodesulfobacteriaceae bacterium
ACAGCAAGCATCCAACCGGCAGCCACCGGATGACCCATGCCAAGTACCCAGCCGCTTGCCCCATACGCAATTAGCCCGATAATGCTGACCATATTAGGAGATAGACCCAGCTTTCCAAAAAAACGGGCAATTAAAAGCAGATAGGGTCTGAACCAGACACGGCAACAATCACTGAAAGACCAATTAATCACCACATCACCAGAGTTTTAGTCACATATACCACATACGGTCAGCGATTATTCAATTACCAAATTCCTCAATACACCGGCGCAACGGCTACATACATCAGGCCATGAAGGATCTTTGCCCACATCCTCGCTCCAAGTCCAACACCTGGCACACTTTTTGCCCGCTGCCTGTATAACCTTGATAGCAAGACCTTCTATCTCATCACTAATCCATACAGTACCGTCTCCTGAGTCAGGTTCTTCATCCAAATCGAGCTGAGAAACAATTGTAATAGTCCTTAGCAATGGAACGTGTTTTTTCAAGAAGTCTCGCATGTCTTCGGAAGGACTTATCAGCACTTTCGCATCCAGGGCCAGACCTATCCGTTTTTCCTTCCTAGCAAGTTCCAGGGCCTTTGTAACTTCTGCGCGGATTTTCCATAAGACTTCCCATTCATCCTGGAAAGATTTATCAATGGAAATTGACGGCCTATCCGGCATCTTACCCAGAAAAATACTATTTTCATTAACAGCGTCCGGCATATGGCCCCATGCCTCTTCAGCAGTAAATGAAAGTATAGGGGCCATGAGAAGCAATATATCGTGGACAATACGATAGATGGCTGTCTGGGCAGAACGACGGATATGGCCTTCAGGGTGCTCACAGTAGAGTCTGTCCTTTAATATATCTAGGTACAAGGCGCTCAGGTCAACTATGCAGAACTGTTGTATCTGATGGAACACACTATGGAACTTAAACTCTTTATAGGCGTGTTTGATATTTATAGTTATTTCTCCCAGCCTCATAAGTGCCCAGCGATCAAGGGCTTCAAGTCGACAGAAATCCACAGAGTGTTTATCAGAGTCAAAGTCTGACAGGTTGCTGAGAAGATAACGAATGGTATTGCGGATCTTTCTGTATGCCTCTGTCAGACGCTGAAGTATCTCGTTTGAGATCTTTATGTCGTCCTGGTAGTCCTCGGCTGAGACCCAGAGTCTCAGTATCTCTGCCCCGTATTTTTTGATGATCTCAGCCGGCGGGATGACATTGCCCACTGACTTAGACATCTTTTTCCCTTTTCCATCTACAACAAAACCGTGGGTGAGTACTGCCTCGTAGGGTGCCCTGTGTCTGGTTGCAACGCTGGTAAGGAGTGAGCTTTGGAACCATCCTCTGTGCTGATCACTTCCTTCCAGATAAAGGGCAGCCGGAGAGCAAAGCCCCTCGCGGGTCTCCAGGACCGCTGCATGGCTCACCCCTGAATCAAACCAGACATCCAGAATATCAGTCTCCTTGCGAAATTTTGTACCACCGCACTTTGGACACTTGGTTCCCGGGGGAAGGAATTCCTGCGCCTGTCTTGAAAACCATACATCAGAGCCTTCTTTTGCAAAAATTTCTGTCAGGTGATTCGCTATTGACTGGTTCATTAAAGGTTCTTCACAGTCCTCGCAGATAAGAACTGTAATGGGAATACCCCATGATCTCTGTCTGGAAATACACCAATCAGGCCTATTTTTTACCATCCCGTAAATACGTTCTTTTCCCCAGTCCGGGATCCATCTGACAGTCTCAATAGCGCGCAGGGCCTCCTCACGCAACGCCTTTGCCTCCATGGATATGAACCACTGCGCGGTCGCTCGAAAAATCACCGGCTTTTTGCAGCGCCAGCAGTGGGGATAGCTGTGCTCAATGGTTTCATCAGCCACAAGACTGCCCCTGTCTCGCAACATCTCAACAAT
>CAZPDU010000311.1:0-2606 GCA_964585405.1 uncultured Thermodesulfobacteriaceae bacterium
GTAATCAGCGAATAAAATGGCAGGATGCCACGTAAATAATCGGGCGGAAATCCTTTGGACAGGGATGCAAGGTAATGTAAACTGAGTTTGAAAGTATAACCCCATCTGAATCTGGAATGGAACTCACGGATGCTGTTTTAAAATCGGCGGTTCTGGGAAATGGCAACACTTTCAAAAGGACTTTTTCTACAGACTCGTTCGGTACGCACCCATTAAGCAGGTTTCAATAATAGTGTAACAATCCTGTTGACACTGTAACAAAATATGATACAATCACATTTATGATTAAAAGCTTTAAACATAAAGGGCTTGATGAGCTCTTTGAACATGGCAGCTCACGGAAAATAAGACAGGAACTCCAATCTCGAGCCCTTCGCCGTTTAGACGCTTTAGATCAGGCAGAATCTTTGAATGAATTGAGTATTCCTGGTTTCGATTTTCACGGACTGCAAGGAGTACCAAAACGCTATAGCATTCATATCAACGGCCCATGGTGTATTACTTTTGAGTGGGACGATGGTTATGCATTAAAAGTCAACCTTGAACAATATCATTGAGGTATAATTATGGCTGAATATTTAGTTAAACGTCCGTTAAAAAGACCTCCTGTACATCCTGGGGAGATTTTACGCGAAGATGTACTTAAAAGTCTCGATTTATCAGTCAGTGAGGCTGCAAGACGACTTGGTGTCTCGCGTCAACAACTTCATCGTATATTAGCCTGCAAGCACCCAATTTCAACAGAGATGGCACTGAGAATCGGAAAATTTGCTGGTAATGGGCCTGCTTTATGGCTACGCATGCAGCAGGCTTATGATTTATGGCATCTAGAGAATAAAATGGCAGATGAACTATCCAAAATTGAACCGATATCTTTAAAAAACGTAGAGCACCGAACCTGTCACTAAACGCAGTCGGCTAAATGCGGGGCGATTTGAAACACCTTTGGTATTAATATTTTTTTGAACTTTCGGATAGCCCGCATTTATTTGCCCGCCGCTCCTTAGTTTTGTGTTAGGCTACTGTGTATCACGAGGTACCACCCGATCACGGTGGAGCGAGAAATGAGACACGAGAAAGCAAACACTGCTGCAGGTCTACTGTTCATGGCCGGATTCATGGTGTTCGGCTTTGTGTTGATCTACCTTCGGGACTTCGCACCTGGTAAAGTGCAGTGGATAGCTGAGTGCGCGGTCGGTAAGTACTTCGAGTCGCGGCTCGCGCTGGCAGGAATACTGATGCCCTTCGGGATTCTTGCAGAGGTGTTACTTGGGGCGCCCCTGGTCTTCGTTCTTATCGGAGGAATTTCGATGGTCGTTGCGATTGCATGGCTCGACGTAGCCGTGGCACGGATGAAATCGTGGCCAGAGCAAGACGAGAGCGTGAAAATATGATGGCGCCTCACAGAGTCCGTATTGTCCAGATCCTCGCGGCCGCCGTTGCGTTCCTGTTCGGCGTCGCTACGCTCTTCGCAGGCGGCCGCGTGCTCCTGGGCTCCGACCCGGGGTATGAGGTATTTCGGCCCCTCCTTATTTACAACACGGCAATGGGCGTAGCGTATCTGGCAGCTGGCATCACCGTCTGGCGCAGCGTCAACGCGGGCAGATACGCTGCGGGAGCAATCTTCCTGCTCAATCTCCTTGTGCTCGTGGGCATCCTTGTGGTCTACCGCAGTGGCGGGGCTGTGGCGGTGGACAGTCTCCGCGCCATGACCCTTCGGACAGTCGTGTGGCTAGTCCTGTTTATGGCCGTATCGTGGCTCGGCCGATATCGCACAGCAGCCTAACATCTATATGGCCTTCAGTTGTCAAGGAATAAATTTCTCCGTTGGGACGGAAAGGGATAAAAACTGAAACATATCTCGATCAGACCTTGGATTTCTTGACAACTAACGCGTTTGCCACTGCTTGCGTCTTCAATCGTGAGCGTCATACAGCAAAAACGTGTCTGCACCAAACATCTATAGAGATTAACTGATAGCCAAAGCGATCTTTGACAATCAGAGTGCCACCATTCGGCAGCCTCAGAATATATTTCGGACCCATATTCCGGCGCAGTCAAAAGACATTTTCAAGCCTTATTTCAGAAATAGAAAAAGGACAATGGATAAGGAGATCGTTCAGCTGTTCCGTGACATATTGCTGATATGCGATGATCATGGCCTTATAGACAAGGGAATGTTTGTCATTGACGGCTGCAAGCTGCCTTTCAATAATCGTGTGGGAATTCTCAGGAAGTGATGCAAGATGATGGTAGGATGAACTTAAAAATATAATGGCAACTGAATCTGTAATGTAACTTCCAGATGCTGATTTTTAAATCAGCTCTACCAGAAAAAAGTAACACTTTCAAAAGGACTTTTTCTACGGATTCGTTCTGCGATTGAGTGAGCCCCTTCATACTTCAGGAAAGATTATAAAAACATTGAATTGATATCTTTAAATCGATATATTGCTAAAAAGGAGGTGAATTATGGTAGAATTAGCTGAAAAAATATATGAACAAGCACTTGATCTTCCAATAGATGATCGAGTGATTTTGATAGATAAGTTACTAATTAGCACAAACCTACCGACTCAAGCTGATATAGATAAAGAATGGGCACA
>CAZPDU010000312.1:0-16000 GCA_964585405.1 uncultured Thermodesulfobacteriaceae bacterium
GTAGCCATTGAAGCGGTCAGGATTTTTTTTGAGCCAAAAGAGTCCAGGAGAGGTTTTATCATGTGCGCAAGGCAGGTGGTTGTACATGAAGCATTGGAAATAATCCCGTGTATTCGAGGGTCATAATCATTTTCATTAATGCCCATAACGGTCGTAACAGCGTCATCAGGCATAGGCCTGGTCTTGTCTTTTATTTTAAAAGGGGCTGAAACAACAACCTTTTTCGCTCCACTCTCAAGATGGCCTCTAACAGAACCCCTTGGGCTATCCGGCGAGAGAGTGGGATCGTTAAATTGACCCGTGGTATCTACCACGAGGTTTATATCATGTTCACTCCAGCCAATATCTTTTGGATTCCTGGAATGTCGCAGGATTTTGACCTTAATGCCGTCTATGGTCATGGATCCAGTATTTTCATCTACATCGTGAATTACTTTTTTGCCTTTATACCCATACAGGTAGGCAGCAAGAGACCCATAAGTGGAATCTCTTTCCAGGTAATGTGCGATATCCTTTAGCGAGGTACCAACATCTCGTCCCAAATTGACAACTATTTCATTAAAATACTTGCGCGCTACATGGTGCCGCAGCGTTAGTTTTCCGATTCTTCCGAGGCCATTTATGCCCAGTTTGGATTTGTTGCTGTCCCCATTTTTAGAGATATTTTTCATCTTAAGTTCCTTTCCATTTCTTTGATTTTTATTTGACCTAAATAAATAGATCCCTCTTGGCCATCGATGCTTATCCAGTCTCCTGTTTTGAGTTTTTCCCCATCCAACGAGCAGGTCCTTTCTTTCTCCATGCAAACAAGATGCGCATATCCCACGACGCAGGTCTTTCCAAGTCTATGGGCCACAATCGCGGCGTGTGAGGTGGAACCTCCGCGGGCAGTAAGCAGGCCGTCAGCCTCATAGACCTCTTTAATGTCATCAGGAACGGTGTCGTTTCTGATAAGAATCAGGGATGTCCCTTGTTCTGCCCTTCGCCAGTGTTGTATTTCCTCCAAGCTGAATACGGCCCTTCCTGTCATAGCACCACCGCTTACGCCTATTCCGTGTCCCAGAAATTTGGCAGACGACCTCTCTTCGATATCAAAAGAGTAGACTTTTTCTCTTTCTCTTATGAACATATTGCGGGTCTGCAGAGAATACAGATCTTTTATATCAGGACTTTCAAAAGTGAATTCGATTTCTTGGGGTCCCCATTTCCTGTTATAAACTAGCTCTTTAGCCCATTCCCTCATTTTAGAGTACACTTTGGGGAAAAGAGATTCAAGCGTGGCATCACTATGTCTGTTCTCAATATCTGCCTGTTTTTTTGAAATGGGAAGGGTGCTGACCAGACCTGAAACGACATCTTCGCCTTGATTACCAAGGGTGAAATCGCCCCATAATATGAGAGTATTCCCTGGCCATCTGGGGTTATGAGTAAAAAAGACCCCTGCGCCGGACTTCAAGGATAAATTGCCGAATACCATGGTTTGAACCGTCACTGCAGTGCCCCAGTCATCGGAGATGCCCATGATTTTGCGATAGGTTTCAGCCTTGGTTGTATGCCAGGAGTCAAAAACTTTCTTGATGGCAACAAGGAGTTGTTCAAAAGGCGACTCCTTGATTTTTATTCCGCTATCAAGGATAAAAGATTTGTAGGCCAAGGCGGTTTTCTTCATTTGTGGTCCGGTAAAGTCTCTCTTTTTTTGTTTTTTGAAAAGTATTTTAAAATGTATCATTATATCATCGAATTCATCTCTTTTTAGTCCAAAAGCCATACCATAGGACTGGAGAAATCGCCGATAGGTATCCCAGCTGAACCAGGCATTGCCTGTCTGCTTGACCATTCCATGAACGATATTTTCGTTGATTCCTACATCAACGAACGTGTCCATCATCCCTGGCTGAGCAATAGTAGATCCGCTCCTTACTGCTAGAATCAAAGGATTGTAAGGGTCTCCAAAGGTCTTTCCGGTCAATTTTTCAAGAGTGGATAACTCGAGAGCCACCTGTTCCTCAAAGTTTTTCTTTGCAGGCTTATAGCAGTCAATTATATCACGGCATCTGAAAACTTCAGTGGTAATGATGAAACCAGGGGGAACCGGGAGGCCAAAACTGTTTAGCTTTACCAGATTGAATCCTTTATTCCCGAGATGTATAACGTCTGATACACCTTTTTTTGTGGGATAAATCGGCGTTATTACCTTTTGAGGATTATAATTAAGTAATACCCTTAAATCCTCTTTTGGGAGTTCGTCGGACTGATGATGAAGGGTATTTAAGATACGGCCCAAAAAGATATCAAGCTGTTGTAAACCTAAGGATGTAGCGATTCTGTCACGTAAGAAGATTTCTGTAATACGGTGGGGCATTTTTTTTCGATCGTCAGGGCCTTCAGGCGGATGATATTTGGGTAATAGCTTCTCGGTCGGCATTTGATCTAAAATTTTGAAGAGATTCCCTTGATGAATATTGTTGAAGTAGTCATTTATGATATTTCTGACGCCTTGGGAAAAACCACGAAATATATCCAGATACTGAGTTAAGGAAAATCCCCTGATCCTCAGAGAATGGGCCAGCAGATCCAATTGGCTTCTTATCTCCAGAGATGAGATGCCATCCAATTTGAGGGCCGAATCAAAGAGACGTAAGTAATAAAAAATCTGGGAAAAGGTGGCCCTTGTGATCAGCTTAAGATCAATTGTTTCCACCAATTTTTCAAAAAGTACATTCACTAGGGACTCCAATCGAAAAGTAAGCCCCAGTGCATCAAATTTCAGCTCATGATAGCTGCCGTACATGGAAGGGATATCAACAGTGAAGTGTCTCTTTCTGTAAATATTTTCCCTGATTTCATAGTCTTCTGAAGATAGAATAATTAATTTGAGCTTCTCAAGATAGCCCAGCAGCAATTCCAATTTCAGGCCGGAATCTTTTTCCCAGAGAGTCTTTTCCAGCTTTTCAAGATCAGGCAATCCGCTGGATCGGAGTTGCATAAGATAGCTTTTTATTTCAGTGAATTCCAGGTGGTATTTTTGATAGAGGAGTTTATAGAAGGTAATACCCAGTTCAAATTTCTTAAAATCAAGATTTGCTATACCTGGAATTTCATCAATTAATGTCTTCAGACGATCATCGCCAATATTTAAAAGATCACTGACACTTTTCATCTTCTCAGTTCGGAAAAGATAGGTAACTATCTCGTTAACGCCATCGATATTGTGCCCATCTATTTCAACCTGTTCATAGATATCCGAAGGCACAAAAGGCCTTATATTTTCCTTATTTTTAGTCTTCCAGAAGTTAAGAACCGCTTCCATGAGGCCTATCAATCGGTTGCTGCTCTCAACGTGACTCTGCTTTCTCAAAAAGTGTATGAGAGGGTCATTACGCAGACATATTTCATCAATTTCAGTAGAGATGTCCCTTAGCCTTCCTTCTGCTCCTATATCATTGAAATATGTAGGGAAAAGACGAGCCAACTGTTTAACCAAATTATAAACCGGTCCAATATCAGTATTTAGCAAATGAGTTATGTCGCGGGGGAACAGGTCAGTGTCTTTGATTAAAACACCGTTCAGTGAAAGATAGATGATCAGAGAGGACAGCAGTTTTTTCGACCATTTGGGATTTATCCCTATAAGTTGCATCCAGGTGCGTATATTTTGAATGTGGGCGGGGTTTGCTCTGATTTGCCAGTCTTCATCGATTCCCTTTATCTCAGGTTTCTGAAAACCAAGGGAGACGACCGAATCGATAAAAAATTCTACAAGTTCACTATCTTCAGTCTTGTAGACCCCCTCACCCATGTTCAGAACACAGTTCAATGCAGTCCCAGGGAATTTTTCTATACTCCTCCTTAAAATTGCAAAAGTCTTTTTCAGAGATTGCTGAATGGCCTGAGGACCTTCATGATGAATGAGCCAGGCAATGGTTCGATTAATGTCTCTTAATGCCTCTTCGTGAACAGGTGAAAGACCTGAGGTATCCATAATGCGAAGGAGAAAAAGCAATTTCCAGTAGTTTCCCTGTGCCCTGTCATCCCCAGCGCTGAAGAGCTTTTGAGAAATCTCGCTGTAACTGGTGATTATTTGACCGTATCCCGGAAGTTCAAGAATCTGATCCAGAAGGGTCTTTGAGCCTTCGTCCGAAGAGTTGACGATACTTTTCAGTCTTTCCTGGCAGGCCTTTAACTGTGTATGGGAAACAGGTTTGAAAATTTCATCAAATTCTGTTCTTCCAGATTCTTTTGCAAACCAGATCCCTGGATCAATTTCTCCTAACCAGTAATTATATGTATATCGAAAATAATTGATCAAAAGGCGATTTAAGGCGGTAAAGTCTGATTCTGAAGAGACTGCCTGGGAATAATCCTTCCCAAGCCTATTAAGCTGATAAAAACTCCTAACGAATAAAACAAACGTTTCGTTAGGAGAATATCTGATTCTGTCAAACGTATGATCCAATACAGGCAGGAATCTAAAAAGATGAGCGCCTGCATTTTGAATAATTTTTTCAACGAAAGAGAGAATATTGTCAGATGCGTTGGTCCTAAGATTTTCATCTTTGGAGGAATTAATGGCCTGAAAGAATATGTCTATATACAGTTTGGCCGCTTCTGGTCCTTTAGGGTGATCCTTAAGTACATGGAAATAATTAAGCGCATAACCCCTTGCTTCCCTTACAATAAATAACCAGTTTTTGTACGGGTGACAAATTTCTTCCAGGAATGTCTGTAGTCTTTCTCTGACGCCATGGTATTCTCCCATGACCTCCTGCAAGACTTTGTATATTTTGTCAATAGTGACATCAACGCGACTGTACGCAATATTGACCTCTAAAGCCCTGGATGGCATGTCCGTATGTTCTCCTCTTAGAGGCTATTTGTCCCCTTTTTGAAAAACTTGGTTGTTTCATTATCGATTATTTTTATTATGTATTTATAGCTTATTACCATTTTTAACGTCAATACTTTTAGAACCATGTACTTGTCCCGTAAAAACAAGATCTTATAAAGGCGTAAGAAAGATGAAAAGTCTCAAAAATTCAAGCCAAATCAGTATAATGGCCCATATAGCTGGAACTGTAGTAGAAATGAGCCCCTCTCTTATGCCAGGCATGCAAGTGAAGAAAGGTGAGGAGCTTCTGACGCTGGAGAGGATGAAACTTTTTTGTCATGTTTCGTCTCCGTGCACAGGTGTTGTAACTGCCGTGATGACAGGGCTTGGCCGCAGAGTTCTGGAGGGGGAAATATTGTTTGAGATGGAAGCTCAGTGCGTCTGATGTCCGTGGAGTCCTGTCACTGGTTTCAGGAGTCCTTTGTCTCCATCCAATTCATAGTATCCACCAATTAACAATGGATAATTATCAGGTATATGACCTACAGGGAGATCAGTGATTATGGGGATACCTATGGAGCTGAGCCGATCCTGTAATATTATCCTTATCAGATTTTCGGACTCTTCATTTCCATCGAGCTGTCCTACAGCGATTCCAGCCAACCTGGATAACTTTCCTGTAATCATAAGCTGCGTCAGCATCCGGTCCAGGCGATAAGGAGCCTCATTGTGATCCTCAATCAAGAGGATTGCTCCATCCCATTTTGGTTCATAAGTTGTACCAATAAGGTGTATAATACATGTTAGATTTCCTCCAATAAGTTGACCTTCTGCCTTGCCATGACTAAGGGGAGTACCCAAAAGACTGGGGAATTTCCCTTGATCAAGACATGTCCACAGCGTTTCCCGCGCTGATTCGGATGTGTTCGGCAGAGTTGAGACAAGGGGACCGTGTATTGACAAATGACCTTGTTGGAAAAACGCTGAATGAAGAAAGCTGACGTCACTAAAGCCTATCAGTACAGGGGCTTCAGGCCTGATTTGATCCCATGGCAACATGCCAAGCCAACGCAAGGATCCATAACCACCTCTTAAACACCATATAATGTCTATAGATGGATCTAAAATAAGGTCTGTAAATCTGCTGGCCTGGTTATGATCTTTGCCTGCAAGGTATGGTAAAGAAGGCATATTTTCGGTGTGATCGGCAAACCTATCATATATAATATCGATCCAAGGGGCTTTTTCTTCGATTATTTTGAGACCTGCATCCAGCTTTTCTGATTCTGGCGGACTGGAGGTAGCAAAAAGGGCCACACGAAGGGGTCTGATATAGCTTGATGTGTAGGGCACTTTTCTTGACTTTGCCTTACTTATAGTTAATTTTACTTCATCTTTCAATTATCATTTTACACCTTTTTTCCCAAAAAGTGTGTATTGTGAAGTTGAATGCTGATGTGAAAACTGGAAATTTGAAATTAGTTAGGGCATCTATAAGCCTGTTATTTTTTCCCAATTTGAAGCTTAAAATTTTACTGCCAAAATACAAGATAAATACAGTGTAAACTACTTTTATTCAATCGATAAGGATGCCCACATATTTTTTAATGGTCTTTTGGCATAGAGCTGTAGAATATACCAAAAAATATATAGTGAGATAGAAAGAAAAATATGGAGAAGAAGAAGGATTATTATAGTCTGCTTGGTGTTTCAAAGAATGCCTCTCCGGAGGAGATAAAGAAGGCATTTCGAAAAATGGCGCTTAAGTATCACCCTGACAAGAATGAAGGGAATAAAACTGCTGAAGAACGCTTTAAAGAGGTTAATGAGGCCTATGCAGTTTTAAGTGATCCTGAAAAACGGCGCCAGTATGATACATTCGGTTCTACAGAATTTCATCGCAGGTTTACACAGGAAGACATCTTCCGGAATTTTGATTTTACTGATATTTTTCAGGATCTGGGTGGTGGTGGTTTCTTTTTTGGCGGACGAGGCGGCAGAGAGGTCTCTTTTGACGAAATTCTTGGGCAGGCTTTTGGAACAGGGGGTGGAGGCTTTGGTAAACGTGCAAGTAGACAAAATTTTCAGTATTCACAACCAGTAGGACAGGATGTTGTTTTAGAGCTGCTCCTTTCTCCAAATGAGATCCTTGAAGGTTCACAGAAGTTAATATCGATCCAGACCGGAGGGAGCCCTGAACGAATTTCTGTTCGCATACCAAAAGGCATTGGCATTGGAAAAAAGATCCGCGTAGCAGGTAAAGGGGAACAGGGACCTGGAGGTAGAGGCGATCTTTATCTGTTGATAGGTCTCCATCTGGATCCGAATTTTCGTTTAAACGGTTCGGACGTGGAAGTGGACAAAGTGGTGAAATTTACTGATGCCTGCCTTGGAACTGAGGTGGAAGTTCCGACTGTAGAAGGGAGAAGAGTTAGGCTCAAAATACCAGCAGGTACGCGGTGTGGACAGAAATTACGACTGAGGGGAAAGGGCGTCCCAACTGCTTCTGGTGGCAGAGGAGATGAATATGTTCGCGTAATGATTGAAGTTCCGACCAAACTCACCTCTGAACAGAAAAAACTGATATCAGGACTTAAAAAGCAAGGTCTTTAGTATTTATAAAAAGAGATAACATATTGGAATTCATGCATATATTCAAAGAGGATAGGACAAAAGCCCTATCCCCTTTGAGTTATGATCTTTCTTAACAAGAATGTATCTATGACCAATTTCTTTTCATTCTAAGTCAATAGCCCCTTTTGTTGTTGCCCTTCTTTTGCTTTCTTTGGCGTCATATTCTGCCATGCAACTGTCGTTTTTACCTTTTATCAGTGAGCATTCCAAATATTCTGCCATTTCCACCACACAAGCCCTGATGGCTTTTCCTGCCGGGGTCTTCTTAAACCTGTCAAGATCTCCAGAAAAACTTCCGCTGCTCAGTCCAAATCTCAAACCAGATGATTTGGAGCTACCCTCCACGGTTCTTGCATCGGCAATTTCTCCGGTTTCAACATCTATCAACTTCAAGTCAACCGCGATATATGCCTTACCTCTTTTACCACCTACTCTTATCCCTTTGAATGAAAGACCTGCCCCTTCTCCACCCGTTGATTCCTCAAAGGCCGAGACGGTAGCCGCAACCAGATATTTTGCACCGGTGATATTTCCTATCTTGGTAGTCGTGCTTTTACTGATCCTGCCTGAAGCCCCAAGATCCTGTTCCCCTAAAACCGCATCGAGCTCTTTTCTTTCGAGCACCCTGAATTCATTCATGCTTGCGAGTTCAGCAATGAGCATGTCTTGAAGATCGTATCCGGCTGTCCTGCCCCACCAGCCTGCATTAGTGGTATTGGTAAATCTCAATACACCAATACGGGGTTTTTCTTTGGCGATAGCCTGAGAAAGCACAAGAAAGGTGAAGACGAAAATCAGTGGGATGATAATTTTTTTCATAATTTTTTCTCCTAATAAAGATTTAAATGAGGCTGAGGATATATATGCCCTCATTTTTTATATTACTTGACTGTGAGCACAGCTAAAGATTTGAATTATACTCAAGTGCCTTGAATACAAGACAAACTTCTTTGAAATTAACTCAAATTTAAATCGTATCAGATCATTAAAGTGCATGTTTAACAATATAATTTTTTACCGCATCTACCTCTGCAGGCAACACTTCATATCTACTTGGTCGATCTTCAATCCCTTCTAATACTTTCGGTCTTTCCGGTTCTTTTCCTATGGCGTTGTTTAAGGCATCAGGAAATTTTGCCGGATGAGCAGTGGCCAGACAGACAGTAGGGCCGTTTTGTAGATCGGCTTTCAGTCTCTCGGCCGCTGCCACGCCTACTGCCGTATGAGGGTCTATAATATAACCTGTTTCTTCATAAGTATCCCTGATGGTTTTGATCGTTGTGGCCTGGTCTATAGATGCAGAGACAAAATCCCTTCTTACCCTGGCCTGTTCTTCCTGGTTGATAATAATTACGTCTTTTTTGTCTAAAAACATAAATGACCTTTTTACCCGTTCTGATTCCTGATTATACAGATAATAGAGATAGCGCTCAAAATTACTGGCGACCTGGATATCCATGGACGGACTTATGGTTGGGATCACTTTACTTTTGGCGTAGCGGCCCTGCAGAACAAGACGAGTCAGTATATTGTTTTCATTGGTGGCAAGGACCAGTTTCTCTATATCCGGTCGAATAATCTGTTTTGCTAGGTAGCCTGCGAAGATATCTCCGAAATTCCCGGTTGGTACGGAGAAATTTACTGCTTTATCTCCAGTCTGCCTTTTCACCTTCAGCGTAGCGTAGACATAATATACAATCTGGGCAAGAACTCGGGCCCAATTGATGGAATTGATTGAACCAAGACGATATTGAGCCTTGAAGTCGAGTTGATTAAATATGGCCTTAACTATGGCTTGGCAGTCATCAAAATTGCCTTTCAACGCAATATTAAAGACATTCTTTTCTGTTACCGTGGTCATTTGAAGGGCCTGTACTTTACTCACGCGTCCCTGGGGATGAAGTATAAAGATATTAATATTATCCTTTCCTTTGACTCCATAGATGGCTGCGCTCCCTGTATCTCCGGAGGTGGCGCCCAGGATATTCATTTTTTCGCCTGATTCTTTAAGTAAAAGAGAAAAGAGATTTCCCAGCACCTGCAGTGCAATGTCCTTAAAGGCCAGGGTGGGACCATGGAAGAGTTCCAAAATATGCCATTTCCCGACTTTAGCAATAGGAGTAACATCAGGCACGTCAAAATTTTTATATGAGTTGTTAATTATGGACTCGAGCTTTTCATTTGAAAGATCGTCAATAAAGAGGCCCATAATTTTTAGGGCAAGGTCTGGATAACTCAGGTCTTTCCATACATCAAGAGTGGCGGAATCTACAGATGGAATGGAATCCGGCAATAACAATCCTCCATCTGCAGCGAGCCCCATCATTACGGCCTCTGTAAAGGATATGGGATCAATACCTCCGCGGGTGCTTATGTATTTCATTAGTCTGTGCCGTATTTTTGATGAATGTGCCCATGTCTCTGCTGATTACCATGGGTTTCAGGGTTTTCAATGGGACCCCCGGCCATGTCCATGGCGTGCTGCAACTCTTCATTCACCTTTTCAGTAGCTGTTATAGCCTTTTGAAGTGCCTTCTTTATCTCTACATTATTCGAAATTTCAGGAAGACTGGCCCATCTGTCGATTTCTGCCATGTGTTCATGGTTATGTGCGACCCAATGGGGAAGAAGGATGCGCAATTTTTCCAGATCGGTCATCTTAATTCAGACTCCTTCAATATTGTCTAAATGGAAATTATAGTTTTGCATATATATTTATAAATCATTATTAAATGACTACTAAAATTTAAATAATATTATTTTGGAAACTCCAATATGATCCTGTTCTTTAATAGGTCAACACTGGTAATGCGGGCAGGGATGATTTTAGGGCCATCAAATAATCCCTGTATTTTAACCCCATCAGAACAGCGCTCTACAAGGATGGCATCACGTAATATCTCTTCTTCCGTATCGCCCTTTTTCAGATAGACTGTGGATTGGCACATGCTTGCCCCTTTTGTGAAATTGAGTTTGAAGTGTAATGAAAGAAAGTTAAAACTTTAGTTTACTTAAGTCACTATTTTAGTTTATTCGCTTTACGAATTTAAATAATTAAATTCTCTTTAAGCCATTAATCCCTAAGCTACCTGAACAATGGGATTTGAGGAAGGCCGTTCGTTTGATGTTCCAATTCAGACATTTCCGCCAGAGACGGCAGGTCCGATAAATCCTTTAATTCAAATATTTCCAGAAATTGTCGCGTAGTTCCGTAAAGTAACGGACGACCGGGCACGGCCTTTCTACCGACGATTCTGATGATCTTTCTGTTAAGTAGAAAATTCAGGGTGCCACTGGCGTCCACCCCTCTGATGGTTTCGATATCTGCCCTTGTTGCGGGCTGTCTGTAAGCCACGACGGCAAGCGTCTCAAGGGCCGCCCTGCTGAGCCTGGCCGGACTTGACCTTTTGAGCCTTAGCAACCAAGTTCGTAAATCCCTGCGACTCTGAAGACGAAATCCACCGGCTACTTCCTTGAGTTCAAAACCTCTTTTCCCGTCGTTGTATTCCCTCTGGAGTATTTTCAGCGTTGTGATTATAGCGCTCCTGTCATATTCGGGCAGAAGTTGGGTGAATTTTTTCAGACCAATAGGACTGTCTGCCACCAACAACATGGCCTCAAGAATAGATTTTAGACTGTGCTGGCTGGCTGACATAAAATCGTAAATTGAGAAGGCCTCTGTATAAATTGCCCTTCTTCTAATGTTGCAGTTTTATCTTCAGACGCTTTAAAATAGTTTCATTTTCTCCTGTTAATAATTCAAAGGTCTTTATTTTAATTTAAAGGTCAGAACCCGATCCTTTTCAGAGCTCTATGGCTTGAGCCTTTACAACACCGTCCTGCTGAAGGAGACGGGAGAGGACATCAGGCCCTACAGAATCATCCGTAGTTAAAAGTATAACATTCCTGTGATGGTCCGGATCCTGTCCTACCTGCATTTGGTCTATATTGATGTTCGCCTCACCTAGAGTGATTCCGATCCGACCGATTACCCCGGGGCGGTCTTCATTAAAAATTAGCAACATATGTCCACGCGGTACGGCCTCCAGGCAAAAATTATTGATCTTTACAAGACGGGGTTCTTTTTTGCCGAATATAGTTCCTGCTAAGGTATTTGTTCCCTTGGCTGTCCTAACTGCAACGGTCAGGAGACTTGTAAAGTCCTCGGATGTCTTGCTTTTGGATTCCGTAACTTTTATACCTCTCTCTTCCGCGAGTATAGGGGCATTCACAAAATTTACCTCTTCCCTAAGTATCGGGAAAAGAAGGCCTTTAATTACTGATACGGTAACCGGTTTAGTATCAAGATCTGCTATATCCCCCTGATAAGAAATAATTATCTCATCCACTGGGGCGGTCGTAAGCTGGGCATGGAAGGCACCCAATTTTTCCGCAAGATTGAGTACAGGGGTGATCTGGGCCAGTGTCTCTTCGCTCACTGACGGCATATTTACGGCATTTCTTACCTCATTTTTCGTCAAATAATCTGAGATTTGCTTGGCAACAGCCACAGCAACGTTTTTTTGAGCCTCTCTGGTTGAGGCTCCAAGATGGGGAGTACAGATAAAGTTGTCTAAAGAGAATAGCGGATTTTCCCTGTCGGCAGGTTCTGTTTCGAACACGTCCAGGGCAGCAGCTGCCACCTTCCCTGACTTCATGGCATTGAATAAATCCTGTTCGTTGATTATTCCGCCTCGGGCACAGTTGAGCACCATGACCCCATCCTTCATCTTATTGAAAAGCTCTGCGTTAACACACCTCTTCGTCTCTGCGGTCAAAGGCGTATGTATGGATATGTAGTCAGCCTTTGCAAGAAGACTATCAAGATCAGTCAACTCTACACCAAGTTTTTCGGCCATTTCCGGACGTATATGGGGATCAAATGCCACAACCTCCATTTTAAGACCCTGAGCCAACTGGGAAACGATACTACCGATCCTGCCAATACCTATGATTCCCAGGGTCTTTCCCGCTACTTCTTGACCTGAAAAGCGCTTTTTCTCCCATTTGCCCGACTTCGTTGAGGCGGTTGCCTGGGGGATGTGACGTGAAAGCGCCATCAACATGGCTATAGTGTGTTCTGCAGCGGAGTTGGTGTTACCCCCCGGAGTATTCATAACAACAATACCGTGCTTGTTGCAGGCCGCAATGTCCACATTATCAAGGCCTGTGCCGGCCCTTCCCACAACCTTCAACTTTTTGGCGGCATCTGCGACTTTCTGAGTCACCTTGGTATTGCTTCGAATCACCAGTCCATCGAAATCTTGTATTGTCTCCAGGAGTTCCTCGGGCGAGAGCCCAAGCCGCTCCTCCACTTCCAGACCGGCGGTTTTAAAAATTTCAATGCCCTCCTTTGCGATAGGGTCAGCTACTAGGACCTTCATGTATTTTTCCTTTTCCTTTCAAAAAATGAAATCATTATTTTTATTAATGTTTTATATATCAGAAGTCAAAATCGTTAAACGTTTTGAGCAAAGTAGGCCTCTGCAGCCGCCACGCCCTTGCCGAATTCCACAGGATAACCGAGCTGATTAAGTGCTCTTTCTACTGCAGTCAATGCTATGATCATATCCCATTCGTCCAGATGCCCCATATGGGAAATGCGAAATATCTTGCCCTTGGCCTGGGCCTGGCCACCTGCTATTGTGATCCCATAATCCTCTCTAAGGATTTTTACAATATTTTGGCCGTCTATACCCTCCGGGGACTTAATAACTGTTATGGCCTCAGACGGGGCCATAGAGAATAATTCGAGACCCATGGCAGTAACTCCTGTCTTAGTTCCTTCAGAAAGTCGCCTGTGGTGGGCAAAAATGGCGGGAAGTCCTGCGGCCCTTATACTGCGGAGCACCGCTGCAAGACCAATTATGAGAGAGACCGCTGGTGTAAAGGCAGTGGTCTCTTTTGTGATGGCCTTTTTTTCTTTTAAAAAATTGAAATAGTATTTTGGCAGCCGTGACTTTTCAATAAGCCCCCAGGCCTTGTCGCTGATGCTAACAAACGCCAGGCCCGGTGGTAACGACAAAGATTTTTGAGATCCCGTTATCACCACATCCAGACCCCAATCATCAGTCTTAAGCTCATAAACCCCAAGGGCACTTATGGCATCCACTACCAGGACTGTGGTAGGCATTTCCCTGACCAGCGCGCCCAGTTCTTCTACTGGGTGTTTTACGCCGGTTGAAGTTTCGTGGGCCTGGACAAAAACGGCCTTGGCATCTGGATTGGCGTTCAGGGCCTTCTTGACTTTCTCTGGATCAACGGCTTTCCCCCAGGTGACATCTATATTTACTGCCTTTACTCCATAAGTATTGCATAGCTCATCCCAACGTTCTCCAAATTTCCCTCCCCTTATTACGAGGGCCTTGTCTCCAGGAGAAAGGAGATTGACAACAGATGCCTCCATGCCTCCAGTACCGGAAGAAGCCAGGATAAGGCAGTCATTTTTTGTTTGATATAGATATTTGAGATCCTCCCGGACCTTGGTAAGTATACCCGAGAATTGAGGTGACCTATGGTGGATTATAGGTTCTGACATTTTTGCCAGAATATCAGGTGCCACGGTTACTGGACCTGGAGCCATAAGATAATATTTGTCCATTTATTAACTCCTTATTATGTAGTCATTTTTGTCACATGTCTTTTGCTATTTGACTTCTATCTTGTCAAGGGCATATCAGCATTATTTTTTCAAATATATTCGCTGGCAGTGTAATAACAAGGTGCGAAATTTCCAATTATGGTAATTTAATCATAAGAAGGGTCTTGCAAAATTTATGAGTTTATTTCAAAAAGCTCAGAGGAGTCATTTGATTACACTGCAATCAGTTTGACAATCAATGTCGGTCAAATTAAAGTAATTACCGGATTGGGCGATTAGCTCAGTTGGATAGAGCGTTGGCCTCCGGAGCCAAAGGCCGGGCGTTCGAGTCGCCCATCGCCCGCCATAGTGGATAAGAAAAACAAAGCTGATTTTTACCACCCAACAAAGAGATCACCGAATTCCAGAAAAAAATTTAGAAAACCAAAAAATTAAAAAACTACTTTGAGAATTCAAAATGAACTCGGAGAGACTGTTTATGTCAATTCAATCCCGAAAAATGTATAATCTGTTTAGGGTTTTATTCAGTCTGCTTCTACTTTCCGGTTGTGCTGGTTACGGACATCGTGTTGCTCCTGTCATCATTCCCGGGACTCAACCTGAATACGTGGAGTTGAATGGTGTGGAGATGCTGGCCTTGGCATTTCTTGATAAAAAAACCGCAGCGGAACGATTTGGTTTTGACATAAGAGGGTCAGGGCTTTTGCCAGTCCAATTAATAATTGATAATCAGGGCATGCACAGTGTAAGCATAGACTCCGAACAGACCTTCCTTATTGATCAGATCGGTCAGGCATGGCCTATTCTTACAGCGGAGGAAGCCTACCAGCGCGTCAAAGGACATGTCGAGCTAGGCGAAACAGGTAAAGGAACGATGAAGCCAGCTGTTTTACTCGGGGCTGCCGGCGCCTTGGCAGGTTTTGCAGTAGGTATAATTTCAGGACATGATATAGGTGAAAGCGTGGGCAAAGGAGCAGTCCTTGGCGGTACAGTCGGGGCTTTGTCAGGTGGGGCGGCTGCATATACCACCTCTTCGGAAAGGATAAGTGCTGATTTGGCTCAAAGGACCTTGAGTAGCCGGCCTGTAGAGCCTGGACAGCTGGCCCACGGGTTTCTTTTTTTCCCGGGTCGTAAAGAGGCCACTTCTGCAGAGCAGCTCCGTCTGTCCATCATCATAGGTCACGAACTTCACGTTTTGAATTTACTTCTGGCAAATCCCAGCGTGCCTGAACCCTAGCCTTCCATTAACTGGTCTCGGCTTTAATCGTTGAATAAAATTCGTACGTGTAATGGTGTTCGTTTACTCGTATAGATGTAAGGTTTGTTTCTTGACTTACAATGGTTGCGGCATTATTTTTTTACGCAATTATAATATAGGTGTATTATTCTTTTTCAATAGGCCTGAAAGATCATGCAGATAAGGTATTTCGAGCCGGAGCATGTCAAAATCCTGGACGAAGCAATATGTATCTCAGAGGATGTGGTAACCAATTATTTTTCTATTTCCAGCAATTACTGGTTAAGGAATCCCTATGAGATAAAGACCCTCAAGGAAGTCAGTTGGTTGGAATATCCAGGGGAGGCATTTGCTCACCTTGTAAGCTATGGGAAAAAATTAACACAGAAACAAAGCGGTCGGGACATTCAGAAGTTTTACAGGATTTGCCTTCATGATCACAATATATTGGATCAGACATCGGGTGGGGAAAAACGGATACTGTTTCCTTTTCTAATATATGTGATTACGCATGAATTTGTTCATATAATGAGGTTCAGTTGTTTTTTTTGTCACCCTGAAGTTGATGACCACGATGAGGAAGAACAGAAAGTCCATCTGACGACTAGGGATATATTGACACCTGTAAGAGTAAGAGGTATGGATGCGGTCTTGGATCGATTTTATCCGCACTCACAGGTGAACTAAAACTGAATATATA
>CAZPDU010000313.1:0-5956 GCA_964585405.1 uncultured Thermodesulfobacteriaceae bacterium
CGGATGACCGCATGAAATTTTTCCCGGAAACTTCAGTCAGGAATATGGCAGCGCAATAGAGGGTATTTCTCATGAGGCGCTGGATTGTTTGATGAATTATGATTGGCCTGGTAATGTGCGTGAGCTGAGAAATGCCGTGGAAAGGGCTATGATGCTGGAACGTGGGAAGTTATTGAGTACAGAGAATTTCAATCAGGATATCGCCAGTTTTGCGCAGAAAAGAGATGATGCAGGTTCACCAGATGAATTTCATCATGGTGTAACTAAGTCGAATAATGGAAAAATCATACTGCCGCCGGGGGGTATAGCTTTGGAAGAGGTCGAAAAGCAGCTGATCCGGCAGGCATTGGAAAGATACAGAGGAAATCAGACCAGGGCGGCAAAGTGTCTCAG
Organism: uncultured Thermodesulfobacteriaceae bacterium; assembly: GCA_964585405.1. GTDB lineage: Bacteria > Desulfobacterota > Dissulfuribacteria > Dissulfuribacterales > UBA3076 > UBA3076. Next base: position 394 of record CAZPDU010000313.1, read on the forward strand.
GATGTCCCGTGATACCCTCAGGTATAGGATGAAAAAATATGATTTTCAGTTGCAGGAATGGAAGATATAGAAAACCAGTAAAAATGGGAAAAACCTTTTTATTTTGTCTTTTTTTCTTTTTTTTGCCGTTGTCCTTTTATTTTTCAGCTGCCTGTGCCGCTACCTGTGTAACCACAGAGTGCCATCAGTCCATTGTCCAGACGGCTCAAGTGCACCAGCCGGTGGCAGAAGAGGAGTGCTCGGTCTGTCACGTACAGGAGTCTGTTGAACACCCGGTCAAGTCGGGCAAGAGCTTCGTCCTTGCAGAAAAGGGCGCAGGACTCTGCTACCAGTGTCATGATGCCCTGAATGTCAAGAAAACAGTACACGACCCTGTGGAGGGGGGAGATTGTCTGGAGTGCCACAGGCCCCATGGGTCAGACGGCCTTTATCTCCTGGATGTAAAAGAAGATCAGAAGGCGCTGTGCGGCGGATGTCATGAGGAGGAAACCTCTGCTGATGATTATGTTCACGGACCGGCGGCCTCAGGTGCGTGCACCAGTTGCCACGATGCGCATCAGTCAGACGAGAAATCACTCCTGAAACAAGAAACCAGAACCCTCTGTTTTACCTGCCATTCCTATTTTGAGCAGGGGATAAAGTCTGCAAAGACAATTCATGCCCCTGTAAAAGATAAAGACTGTACTTTGTGCCATCAGCCCCATTCAGGTGCCTATCCTGACCTGCTGACAGAAGAAATGCCTGATATCTGCATCAGCTGTCATGATGAAATAGGGAGGAGATACAAGAAGGTCAAGACAAGGCATTCGGCCTTATTTATAAAAAGAAAGTGTGGAAACTGCCATGTCTCCCATTTTTCCGACACAGACAATCTCAATAAATCAGCCACAGAGATGGACCTGTGTCTTACATGTCATGGAGAAGACGATTACAGCAAGTCAGACGCCTTGAGAAATATAAAAAAAGAGCTGGAGGGCAAGGCATATATACATGGACCGATAGAAGAGAATAAGTGTGCGGTATGTCATGACCCTCACGGGTCTGATAACTTCAGACTTCTTAGCGGATCGTATCCTGCTACATTTTACGCCTATTACGAAAAGGATACATATGAGTTTTGCCTTAAATGTCATGAAAAGATACTGCTTTTTCCTGACACCTCTATTTACACGAATTTCAGAAACGGCAAGCAGAATCTCCATTACCTTCATGTGGCCAGACGGAAGGGCCGCACATGCAGGACCTGTCATGAACCCCATGCCAGCAATTGGCCCAAACTGATTAATGACAAAGGCGCCTCTTTTGGATCATGGCGTATTCCGATACGCTTTGTCCTGACTGAAAACGGCGGGAGTTGTGCCCCTGGCTGCCATGGTTCCAAGGATTACGATCGAAAAGACCCGGTCTCATACCAAAGTCCTCTTGAAAAGATCGAAAATTGAATAGGGGGAAATCACCCGTTCAATTACGTATTTTGGGGGAAATCACCCCTCAGTGAAAGATCCATCAAAATATCCTATTTAAGAATACATTACTATAGATTATTTAAATTACTGTCTTTAAAAGTATTTTTATATTTCAAGGCAAAAAACAGGATCTGTTTTAAGTTGGCACAAATAGTGCTGATGCACCAAGGAGAAAGTTTGGAAAGTGTGCCCTTTTGGGGAAGGGTGCAAAATAAACACCGGCCGGACTAACGGTCCGGAAAAGTTTTATGAGTTTGAGGCGTGAAGGGGCCGAAGACAGGCTGGATAGGTGAAGTGTCTTAACAGCCTGAATAATGTAATCAAGGTATTGTATGCATAAGGAGAAAAATAAGGAGTAAACAATATGAAATGGAAAATACTAATATTTGTTCCTGTTGCTTGTATAGCCTTCTGGGCTTTCCAAGCAGGAGCCGGAATGACTCCGGGAACGGGGATAGTCCATTCTAAACACGATATGAACATGGTGTCCAACCCTGATACTCAGAACAGGGTATGTGCTTTTTGCCACACGCCTCACCATGCCCTGGACGACATGCAGGCGGATTATCTGCCGCTGTGGTCACATGAACTTACGACACTGACCTACGGGCACTATGAGACAGTGACATTCGACGGCAGAGGTTTTGAATCAGGGGATCGGCTCACAGGGCCTTCCAGGCTGTGCATGAGCTGTCACGACGGTGCGGTGGCGGTGGATCAGCATTACGGCATTCCGGGCAGTGACGTCCGTCCGGGTGACTGGTGGGGTGATATTGGCGTGGGTGCCGCTGGTGACTTGACCAACGATCACCCTATAGGGTTTGATTATGTAGATGTTGCCAACATAGACGCTGAGATCAAGTCGGAAACTACGCCGGTCTCCAATCCCAAGATTGACACCATTCAGAATCTTCTCTATGACGACGACGGTGATGGGACTGCAACTGTTATGACCTGCTCATCCTGCCATGACGTGCACAACACAGATGCGAATGACGACTACTTTCTGATCAATTATCAGATGGATTCAATATTTTGCATCACCTGCCATGACAAATAAGACAGGTATAGCCATTTAAAGCAGCTTCAAATCAGGCCGCCGATAACCTTGTCGGCGGCCTTTTTTTATAGAGGAAGTTTTTATTGTGTTATATAATTAATTATATTACAGAAAATTTAAATATGATTTCGCTTCAAAAGGCCGAGGTGCAGGGATTGAAATGAAATTTGTGGGTAATGAAAACGGTTATCATATTTCCTTGGTGCCGACTGGAAGATTGAAGCCATGCCGGAGTAACGCAAATTTTCAGCTATGATTATACTACAAAAAGTCCCCAATATGATTTCCCTGAAATCAAAGGTTTATGGTATCAGGATCTTAAGTCGGTCGAGATTGACCTTTTCATCTGTCATGGTGTTTCTCTGTGTACTTTTTTTGAACGGCTGTGCAGGTAAAAGTGTAACTCAGGATACCGGTACTGTTTTTTTCCCGCCCCCTCCCAATACCCCCAGGGTCCAGTATCTGACATCCATCTCCACCTCGAGGGATCTGGAGGCCCGCAAAAAGAGCAGTTTTTCCATCCTCGTTATAGGTGAATTAGAATCAGAGCGGACAAAGCCGATCATCAAGCCATACGGGATCAAGGTCTTTGGCAATACTATCTATGTATGCGATACCATAGCTACCAGGGTGGCAGTCATAGATCTGGAAAAGAGGCAATTCGAGTATCTCAAGGGCGATTACGGTTTTGGAAAGCTTAAGAAGCCCATAAGCCTGGCCCTGGACAGCGAACAGAACCTCTATGTAACCGATACGGTACGCCGGGAGATAGTGGTATACGGTCCTTCCGGGAATTTTCTGCAGGCCTTTGGTAAGGAATATGACATGAAGCCGGTTGACGTGGCAGTGGACGGCGACTTTTTATATGTGCTGGATATCAAAAACCACGAGGTAAAGATACTGGACCGGACGACCGGCAGACTCATAGACTCTGCAGGCAGGGGCCTTGGACCTGAATACAGCCTGTCACTGCCCATCGGGCTTGCCCTGGGCCCTGAAGGGGGTCTTTATGTTACCAATATTACCTCAGGCAAGGTCGTCAATCTGGACAGGGACGGCCACTTGCTGGGTTCCTTCGGCAAGCTGGGAGATGGATTCGGTGAGTTCGGCCGGCCCAAGGGGATAGCCGTGGATAGCAAGAATCGGATCTTTGTGGTAGATGCCTCTCATCAGAACGTCCAGATGTTTAACAGCCAGGGACAATTGCTCATGTTTTTCGGGGACCCGGGGCTGCCTGTCGGGTCCATGAACCTTCCGGCCAGTGTAACGGTAGTAGACGGTATGCTTAATTATTTTCAGAAATATGTCGATCCATCTTTTGAGGTGGAAGAACTGATATTTGTGACTAATCAGTTCGGCAATGCCAAAATCGCGGTCTATGGCCTTGGCAACCCCAAAAAGTAGATAAAGCCGTTCAGGGTTCAAAGGTTCAGAACCATGTTATTCGTGAGTTCTGAATGGAAAAGGCGTTAGATTTGTTCGTTTTATTGGATATGCAAAACGGTCTTGCCCCTAAGGCCAGAGTGAGCTTTACATAGCGCTGGATCAAAAATACATAACGAGAGCCGAGTTTCAGGACGTGTATGATCATGCCGGACGCACCCGCGCTGTCATTGGCGGTTTCATCAAGTACTTTTTGGTTTACAGGCAAGCTCAACGAAGGAAAGGTAACCCTGAACCCTTGAACCCTGAACCCTGAACCCTTGAACCCTGAACCTTTGAACCCTGAACCCTTGAACCTTTGAACGGTAACACAAAATTGAAGTTGCCTTTTATTTTATGTCTTTTTGCCCTTTTAGCGGCAATGGCTGTTGGATGCGATCCTGTGACCAGGCACAAGGTCCTTACTACAATCTTTGATGGTGTGCCGAGCTGTGCCCCTCCGGAAGAGATCCTGGAGGAGTATTATCAAAACCGGATCGCTGCTGAACTGGAGCAAGGGCAAACAGGGGATGAGGCAGGGCCGGAGGTCGCCAGGATAGCCTCATATCACAAACCTTTCAAAGAAAAAAAGTGTAAAGACTGCCATGACTTCACCACGGATATCGGACTGATCCGTCCACTGAGGGAACTCTGCTTTGTCTGTCACAGGGACTTTCTTCGTCATATCAAGGAACCCTTTGTGCACGGCCCGGTGGCAGTGGGCGACTGTTCCGCCTGTCACCTTCCTCACACATCCGTCAACAGTTCACTCCTGGAGATGGAAAAGAGCAAACTGTGTGGCAAGTGCCATCAGGAGCAGAGGCTTGCCGCCTCGATGCACGAGCGGGTGATGACTCATGGAATGGCCTGCTCCGACTGCCATGATCCCCATTACGGGAAAGTGCATTATTTTCTTAAATAGAAGGAGAAGACGGCATGCGACTCCTTCAGGCGAACGCTTTCCTTGTGACGGCTTTGCTTGTTTTATATGCCTGTCCAGCGCAGTCGGCCGAGCCCAAGGTATTGCTGCACCTGAGTGAATTCCGCAACTGGCTTCAACTGGAATATGAGAGACACGGCCGGTTTTCCTCCCGCAGCGGCGATGATCTTGAGTCAACAGACAACCTCTTTACAGAAAGCATTTATACCTCCGCTGCGTACTCAATATATGACCCGCAGCTCCTGAATGGCAATTTCGGTATAGATTTCGGTCTTAATCAGGATATCTACGACAGCACATACCAGGAAAGCGGGACGGACACCGGGACCATTCTGGAATATTTTATCGATGGTACATTTTTTGAGCATCGTCCCTATCCAGTCAGGTTTTTTTCCTCCGATGAGGAGAGAGAGGTCCAGCGACTCTTTTCCAAAAACTATGAACTGCATGTACGTGAGCACGGCCTGTCCCTGGCGCTCAAGAACCGTTTTGTGCCCACTAATTTTAGATATCTTTCCAGGGAGAGGGAGACCGACGGACTGGAGCTGGATCGTGTCCAGACCACCAACACCTATACCTTTGACGCACTTCATCTCTACAAAGATATCAGCCATTCGGAAGTAAGTTTTTATCACTCTGATGACGATACGGATTTCGGCCCCACGGAGCCAGAAG
>CAZPDU010000314.1:0-2988 GCA_964585405.1 uncultured Thermodesulfobacteriaceae bacterium
TTACAATCGTCTTCCTTGAGCCGGTTGAGTATCATCGGAATCGTAATATCGTCCGGGACCAGGTCACCTCGGTCTATATATTCCTTGGCCTTTAAACCAAGTTTTGTGCCTTCGCCGATATTTTTTCGGAAGATCGCACCTGACTCGATATGGGCGATATTATATTTTTTCTTAATAATTGCGCCTTGGGTTCCTTTACCACTTCCATTAGGTCCGAAAGTCAAAATGTTCATACTCAACTCCTTTTTTTGAATGTTTAATTTATTACAATAAAACAATGATGAAATTCAACAGGACAAATTCTGCTTTAAAAACCGCACCCTTCTGATTTTGATTCATAATACCTGCTGTCTTTTATAACTCTTTATCGATGAAGGCCGCAAGATAAATACCAGATAAAATAACCAAAATAATATTTATCAAAATAAAAACATACACGTAGTTCTAATTTGAGAAAAGTATTTTTTCCAACATTTCCCATTTCATTGCGCCCTATCCTTACACAAAATCTTGAATTTTGCAGGCAGATACGTGTATGATATATAACATTTTATCAAAATTTACAGATACAGTTGTAATTATGGATTTTAATATTTTAGGAGTACAGGGGTAATGACTATAAAGCTCATGAAAATGAATTTAGAGACCGTGGCAGGTTACTTGATGGGTTTATGTTTAGTAATTGTAATCGCCTTTGTTTTTTTGAGTATCCCCTCAACAGCTCAGGCTAAAAGCCTGTACGTGATACCCACGGCCGAGATCGCCCTGAGAAGCGGTAAAGGCACTGAATACAGGGTAGTAGCAGTTATCGTGAACGGCAGTCGAGTGCAGTTGCTGAAAGAGGACGGGGACTGGGCAAATATACGCACATCAGATAATAAAGAAGGCTGGATGCCCAAAAGGTATTTAAGTGCCTCCCCACCCCTGCAGGACGTGGTTGCTTCATTGCAGTCTGAGAGAGATCGGCTCAAAAAACAGATAAGTGATCTCAACAAACAACTAAATGAGGTGTCAGAGTCGCGTAATCAGCACGAACAGGATCTAAAAGCCTGCATTATAGACAGGGATAAATTTAAAATGAGCTATGACAGCCTTAAAGATGAGGCCGCAAATGTACTAAATTTCAAAAATGCCCTTTCTGAAACAGCTGAGGAACTCAGGGAATTAAAACATAAATACAATATAGCCGAGCAGGAAAACGCGCATCTCAGAAATAACAGCAGAATAAAGTGGTTTCTTGCCGGTGGCGGACTACTTCTGGTTGGATGGATTATAGGCCTTATAACAACTCGTGGACGCAAACGCAGGCCCACGCTTCTCTGATGGGAATTAAAAATTTAAAATTGGGAAAACACTGAGGGGTGTTTGATTTATCTGATTTCAGATTTTGAATTTTCTGTTTAAAAATAAATTAAAGTTTGTATCGCCGATCTTCCAGCAGGCAGCTTTACAATAAAAAGGCGGAAGGAAACTCAGGCCGAATGATATTAAAAGTTTATACGGTTGGTCCTCTGGATGTCTTGGCCTATATAATAGGATGTCCCGACATGGGTGAGGCCATGATTATTGACCCGGCTGGAAGTGAAGAAAAACTGGCAAAAGCAATAACCGATTCCGGTCTTACCCTGCGTTACATAATCAACACCCATGGTCACCCGGACCATACCTGTGGAAATGAGAAAATGAAGGCCCTCACCGGGGCACCGGTGCTGATGCACAAAGATGACGACATAATGTTCAGAGATCCGGATACAGTTGAAATATTCAGGGCATGGGGCTTTGAGCCGGCCCCTCCGGCAGACATATATATTTCTCACGGAGATCTGATCAAGGTCGGCAATCTAAGATTTGAGGTAATCCACACCCCTGGACATTCACCTGGTTCGGTATGTCTTTATGGACATGGCTATGTAATTACCGGAGATACCCTGTTTGTGGGTGCCGTCGGCCGGACTGATTTGCCAGGCGGCTCTTTTGAGACCTTAATTCAATCTCTCAGATCCCGTATTTTTCCCCTTCCTGACAATACTATAGTGCTCCCCGGGCACGATTACGGGGATAGCCCCTCATCCACTATTGAACAAGAAAAAAAGACCAATCCTTACCTTAAAATAGACAGTTGACAGTCAGGAATGAAGAATTAGAAATGAGGACCGGAATTCCTGATTTTCAATTCCAGACTCCTAATTGCTTTCCCGGCCTCCCTATTTGCAGTGTGTGGGATGAACTGATTTCTGTTTTAAAGCAGAACCAGGTCATAATTGTCAGTGGGGAGACAGGTTCCGGAAAGACCACACAATTGCCTAAAATATGTCTTGCGGCAGGAAGGGGCCGCCGAAGAAAGATTGCCTGTACGCAACCGAGGAGGGTGGCGGCCATTACGGTGGCGGCCAGAGTAGCGGAAGAACTTGGATATCAGGGGCCCGGACTCGTGGGTTACAAAATACGGTTTAGAGACACTACCGGACCTGAAACCAGGATCAAGTTTGTAACAGACGGCATGCTTCTGGCTGAAGTGCAGCAGGATCCAAATTTCAGGGCATACGATACCATAATTGTCGATGAGGCCCATGAGAGAAGCCTTAACATAGACTTTCTTCTGGGGCTGCTCAGGAGGCTTCTGCCACACAGGCCTGATCTGAAGGTTATTATTACATCCGCCACAATGGACATTGCACAGTTCCGTCATGCATTCGGCAAGGTCCCGCTGATAGAGATTGCAGGTCGTGGTTATCCTGTGAGGATAGAGTATCGTCCCGTCGAGCAGGACGGTCAGACCGACCCAACGGCGGTTGAACAGGTCGTCTCTGCCGTTGAGGAAATCAGGCGAAGAGATCCCTTTGGTGACATACTTGTATTTCTTCCGACAGAGAGGGACATATTGGAAACGGTAAAGATACTGCGGGATGCATACCGGGATGAGGTAATGGTACTTCCCATGTACAGCAGACTGGCCGCTCCGGACCAGAGGCGTATATTCAGATCGGC
>CAZPDU010000315.1:0-1882 GCA_964585405.1 uncultured Thermodesulfobacteriaceae bacterium
GATCTTATCCATCAAAGACAATATTATCCATATTGATTCAATTGATGCCTTCAACGATTCACCGGTAATAGACCTTAAATCATATATTACTTCCATGGATAAGATGAGAGATGCCTTTATGCCGAATTGGGCAACCCGGCCTCATTACTCTGGTTCATAACAGATAATGATGGAATATTTGAGCAGTTGGACCTAAAATACGGAATACATAATAAATGAAAGTGAAGGGAGAAGATTTGGTTCATTGAAACGTATTGCTTTAGTCTCAACCCCATGGCCTCTTTTCAGCCGTCCCTCTATTCAGCTCGGAGCGCTGAAGGCATATCTGGATACGCAATTCTCCGATCTGGAGGTAGATGCGCACCATTTTTTTTTAAAGGTAGCAGAAACCATCAGTTATAAGCTCTATCAGGTTATTTCTGAAAGGACGTGGCTGGCAGAGACCGTATATGCCGCTCTACTGGTCCCTGAGCAGCTAGAGCGCATAGAAAGGATCTTCTGCCGAGAGACCTCAAGCAATCCTCTTGTCCGCAAGGCGGGTCTCAAAACTTTGTCCTCTCAAGTCAAGAAGGTATCAGATGCCTTTATTGATAGTATAGATTGGGGACGTTTTGGCTTGGTTGGTTTTTCAGTATGTCTTTGCCAGCTCACATCCGCCCTCTATTTTATAAAGCGCATCAAACGGAGGTTCCCACATCTTTATATTGTTATAGGGGGGTCTATGTTTGCCGGAGAATCAACTCGGAACTTCTTTCAACTGTTCCCCGAAGTAGATTTTCTGGTAAATGGTGAAGGCGAGATTCCGCTGAGTCAACTAGTTCGTCACCTCAGGGCTTCCCGCGGTCACGATGAAATACCTCCAATCACCGGGGTTATATCGAAGAAGGCGGCAGGCAATGACATTCCAATTGCCTTCAGCCAAATGGAGACACTGAGCAATCTCCCACCCCCTGACTATGATGACTATTTTAGCCTGCTCAAGACCTTCGGTCCGAATAAGACCTTTTTCCCGACACTGCCAGCCGAGATATCCCGGGGATGCTGGTGGCGTCGGCCTCAAAGGGCTGCGAAATACTCAGGGTGTGCCTTTTGTAACTTAAATTTGCAGTGGAGCGGTTACAGGTCAAAGTGCCCGTCACAGGTGGTATCGGAGGTCGACAACCTGACCGCAAAGTACAGAACGCTTTCTGTGGCTTTTACGGACAATCTGCTTCCTATAAAGAGGTCGGAAGATATTTTTGCCGGGCTCAGCAGCCTGAATAAGGACTTTCGTCTGTTTGCCGAGGTACGGGCTACAACCCCTAGACATGTATTGGAGGCTATGCAGATAGCAGGGACAGAAGAGATACAAATAGGTATTGAAGCCCTCAGCACAAGGCTGCTTAAAAAACTCAACAAAGGGACTACGGCCATCCAGAACCTTGAGATCATGAAACACTGCGAAGAACTCGGCATAGTAAACATATCAAATTTGATATTACATTTCCCTGGCAGTGACTCTCTGGATGTGGAGGAAACCTTGCGAAATCTCGATTTTGCCTTTTCATTTCGGCCTTTAAGGTTTGTACATTTCTGGCTCGGTCTAGGAAGCCCTGTGTGGCAGTATCCCAATACCTTCGGAATTAGATCTGTCTCTAACCATTCGAACTATGCCGCTATATTACCGTCTAATATTTTAACCTCCATGAGTTTTATGATTCAGTCTTATCGCGGCGATCTTGGGCTTCAGGAAAAGATCTGGCAACCAGTTAAGAAAAAGATAAGGGCGTGGAAAAAAGGCTATGCCGAACTTCACCGAACTCCTTTAAGTACACCCATCCTTAGCTTCCGAGATGGCCGGGATTTTTTGATAATAAGCCAGAAACGAGTCAGGGCCGAACCG
>CAZPDU010000316.1:0-7527 GCA_964585405.1 uncultured Thermodesulfobacteriaceae bacterium
TGAGGGGTAAAATAGGATACTGGATAATGCTTAATGGACAAGACAGTCTCTATTAAAAAACAATTGGGTATAAAGGTATAAAGGTGGCGCCTTTATACTACCTTTATACTCAGCAGGGTGGATAAATGGTTATTATAGAAAGGAAATCATGTATCTATAAGGGAGGCATAAAGGCATAAAGGTGTTTTTTGAGGGTAAGGGGAAATATCTATATTGATTTGATTTTTCTACAGCAAGTTAGAAAAGGACATATATATATGAGAAGGCATAGTAAAAGTTATATTAATGAGGAATAAAAAACCGGATATATAAAAGACCTTCTATAATACCAACTATCATTTTTCTGCTACAAATTGCCCAACACCATACTGACAGAGTACCTTTATGCAAAAGAGCCTTATTAAAGCTTATTCTTTCTCAAGTATATGTCGTACGCTTTGAGATAACTCTCTCATAGTAAACGGTTTCTGTATAAACCCATTACAGCCTCGCTTGAGGATCTTTTCTGCCTGTCCATTTATGCTGTAGCCGCTGGAGAGAAGCACTTTGATGGCAGGGTGTATCTCCTTCATTCTGTCATAGGTCTCTCCTCCTGTCATCTGTGGCATAATCATATCAAGGATCACCAGGTCAGGGGGAGATGATGGAAGGATAGCCTTGAGTGTTTCAATGGCCTCTTTTCCACTGCGTGCGGTAATGACTGTATAGCCGAAGGATTGTAACAGCTTCTCGCCTATAGTAAGGATCATATCCTCATCATCGACAAGGAGGATGGTCTCTGTGCCCTTTTGTATGTCTTTTGATAATTCTTTCCCTTCCATGGGTTTCTTCTCTGTGGCTGGCAGATACAGAGTAAAGGTGGTTCCCTCACCCTTTTCGCTGTAAACATTGATGATGCCAGCATGGTTTTTAATGATACCATAGACAGAGGCAAGGCCGAGGCCAGTTCCTCTCCCCATTTCCTTGGTGGTAAAGAATGGCTCAAATATCCTCTGTTTTGTTTTTTTATCCATGCCAACGCCAGTGTCTGTAATAGCGATCTTTACAAATCTGCCCGGTTTCATATTATATCGCTTGACATAGTCTTCATCAAGGGTGACGTTTTGGGTCTTAAGGTATAGTTCTCCTCCTGCCGGCATGGCCTGCCAGGCATTGACGTAGAGGTTGAGAAGCGCTTGTTCAATCTGGGCTTGATCTACCTCTGATGCCCATATATCTTGCTGATACTTTGTATGTATGGTTATTTCCTTTTTTGTTTTCCCAAACATATCTGAGCTCCGCCTTACTATCTTATTGAGGTCAGAGGGTTTTACATTGTATCTCCCTCCCCTTGCAAATCCTAAGAGTTGCTTGGTAAGGTCTGCCCCGTCTTGTACGTAGCGCTCTATGTTTCTTAGCCCATCATAGTCTGGGTGGCCTCTATCTTTATCGAAAAGCATGAGGGATGCATTTCCCTGGATACCCATAAGAAGATTATTAAAATCATGGGCAATGCCTCGTGCAAGGGTGCCCAAGGCCTCCATTCTTTGGGCATGGTGGAGCTGTGACTCGAGCCTTCTTTGCTCTGTGATGTCTCTTAAAAAGTTAAGGGTAGCTGGACGTCCCTCCCAGGTGGTAGCAACAGCGTTGAGGTGCACCCATGCTTCATCCCCGGATTTCCTTATCACTCGAAAAGAATAGGAACTTGGAGCTTTTTCTCCCTGGAGTCGTGTCCTGTCTCTTTCAAGGACCATGGCCCTGTCGTCAGGATGAATCAGATCAGCAAAAGGGATTGTGGCCAATTCTTTCTTGGTGTAGGCTACCATCTCTTCTGTTTTTGGGTTGGGGAATTTTACCACCTCGTCCTGTGCGATAAAGATAGCCTCAGTGGCATTTTCTACCAAAAGGCGATATTTTTCCTCGCTCTCCTTGAGGGCTTCTTCTGCCCGTTTGATGTCGGTAATGTCCTCACAGGCCATCAGGTTTTCCCCGGTCTCTAACTGGACTGGTATGAAGTTGATAATCTTTTTAGACCCATCCTTGCATTGTACTTCAAAAACCCTGGGCCTCTTTTCTCCAATCTCTGAAGAGGCTAGATCTTCAATCCAGGCAGAGATGGCCTTATGTCTATGATCTGAATCAGGATATGCCTTTTGAAACCACGTTCTTCCGTTGGGTATATCACTGAGATCGTATCCAAACAATTCATAAAACTTTGGGTTCATATGGGTAAATGTCCCGTCTTTATCGATCATCACCATGCCAAAAGGAGCGTTTTCCGCCAAAGACCGGAATCGTTCCTTCTCAGCTACCAAGGCCTTCTCTATCTGCTTGCGCTCGGAGATGTCCATATAAATCCCATACGCGCCTACTTCGTTTCCGTCAACACGCACAGGCACCCCGAAAAACTCAACGTCAATACGTGTCCCATCTTTCCTGTACCGCTTTCCAGATCCATGAATCGGCTCACCCCCAAGGGTCTTTCTCGTGTAGGACACAGCATCTCTGAGGCATTGTCCCTTCGCAATAACGTGGTCAAGGTTTTTGCCCATGATCTCAGATTCTTTAAACTGAAACAGGTCTTCAAAATATCGGTTGCATGAAACAATAGCATGTTTCTCATCAAGCGCTACGATGGCCAATGAACTATAATTGATTAATGACTCAAGGCGGGTTTTTTGCAATCGTAGTTTCTCTTCTGCTCCCTTCCGCTCGCTTATATCTATGAATGCCCCCTGTATGGCAGGAGCGCCATTGTAGTCAATTTTGCTTGCAATCATCTCAAGCCAGCGCATGTTCCCGTCCTTTCGGATACCACGAAACTCATATCGACACGGCACTGGCTTTCCTTGCAGACGATCCTGTAATCGTCCCCACACAAGTGTTCGATCTTCAGGATAAATCAATGCCATAACACTCTCGGGTGAAAGGGACAATAACTCCTCTACTGTATATCCGGATAGTTCGGCAAAGGCGTTGTTTGCAAAGACGATTAATAGATCCTGGATAATGATTAAGCCCTGAAGTGATTTTTCAACCAGGGCGTGGTAGAGCCCCTCTGCCTGCTTCTGGGCGCTAGCTTCCCGCTCTAACTTCTTTACCCTCTGCTCCAATTCTTCGTAGGCTGGCCTTCTTCCTGTCATGTAAAACCCTCGATTTTCTTAAAAACACCCGTATCAGGCACTAAGTGGTATCCTGATGAGGGATGCTGAACGTGTTGTAAACCTCGTGTTTTCATTCCCTATAGCTATGATAAGCAATGAGACACATCTCATTCATATAAGTAACTATTATACAAAAAAATAGTAATCATTGTCAAAACGCCTAACTGCAAAGCGCAAAAAAATATATTTTGCTGAGTCCCCATGCACAATACTCCATAAAAATAAAATAGTATATGTGAAATGGTTGAATATGATCTTGCCTTAGAATCTGCCCTCTCGAAGCAAAATCACTTTCATAGCTTTAGTATTATTGAATCGTATCCTTTGCAACCTCTTCATTTCAAAATGAAACCTGGAACAGCAAAAGAAGAGTAAAGTGATTTAATCCTATTTCAAACAAACAAGTCCAACTGTGTAAGGCGGGACGCTCTTCAATAATTAAATAACTTCACGAAATGGGAAATTGCTCGCCGTTCCTTAAGGCAAAATCAAAAACCATCCCCCTTCCCCTCTTCATCAAGCAAGAAAAAACCAATTGAGCTTGTCATTTCCATACGTATAATTATATTTCTGCAGGGTTTAGTAGGCGGCAGGAAAATCGAAACTCGTACAAAAATGTACTTCACGATCATTCAAATGAAATTGTTTTTCAATCTTAAGGCGATGTTTCTGTATTGCATTCAATTTGTAATGATATACTGATCTACATAATAATTTATTCGCCGTAACAATAAACTTGACAAATGTTGTTTTAAAGCTACAATATAATCATGGATAATTCCAAAATACAACTTCTCGAATATATAACCGAAGATGGAGGCAATCCCTTCCATAGATGGCTTAAATCACTGAAAGATCGTGCTGCACGGGCGCGGATTCGAGTTCGGTTAAATCGTCTAAGGCTTGGAAAATTTGGTGACTGTAAGCCTGTGGGAAAGGGTGTGAATGAGATGCTAGTGGATTATGGCCCAGGCTATCGGGTTTATTACGGAAAATCTAAGACAACCATCATGATTCTACTATGTGGTGGCTCTAAGAAATCTCAGTCAAAAGATATTCAGTTGGCTCAAGCATATTGGGCCGATTTCAAAAGGAGAGCAAAATGAAAATGATAACAGAAAAATATGAAAATAATCTCAAAGAAGATCTTCTCGATCCTGTTGAGGCCGCAGAATATTTAAATGCAGCACTGGAAGACGGTTCCCAAGAAGTGTTTTTAATGGCATTGAAAGATGTAGCAAACGCAAAGGGCATTTCTGAAATAGCACGCGAAACGAAACTTAATAGAGAAAATCTTTATCGTATTCTTTCGACACAAGGCAATCCAAAATTAAAAAGCTTGAATTCTGTTCTGCATAGTGTTGGTTTAAAATTGTCCGTTGAAGTAGGAAATCAATTATAAAAGGTATTCGGCTAACATATCGCTTCAGCATGATACTTAAAAGTATGTGAATGGGTTCGTAAATAAGCTTATACGTTTCTGGATAACGGGCATAAGTACCTACGTATTATTACCTGATGATGTCTCAGTTGACTCTTGATAGACCGGTGGTCTATTATTTATTTTTACCCACGTCAGCCATAAAAAGGAATGGCTAAATCTTACCTGAAACAAGGTTTTATGATTTAAGACCTTTATACAGAGCCCACATAAATGCTAAGCCAAAGGGGCTGAATATCCAGCTCTGACAAAAACCGGCACTCAACCTTGCGATTTGAGAACCGTATCACACAAAAAGCAAAACCTGCAATAAGAAGAATATCTCAGGGATTAACATGCAAATTTATAAAGATATATGCAATACAACCAACCTAATGGCTGGCTGTTGCTATGGCAAGATATCTGAAATTTTAGAGATAGATAAATCCTGTAGCATAAATGATTACACGCTTTGTTTAATTGCGGCACAAATATGGGATAGTAAAAGGTGGAGAAATATTATTTGCTTCATCTTGAATTAAATATGCCATAAAAAAACAATGCCCTGAGAGGAGTATATGTTAATCTAAAAATTCGCAAGGCAAATTGCTTGACAGTGTCATTGCTAAAAACTAAAAGATAATAATACACCTGCTTTTTCAAGCGGGGATTGTGGGACGTCCATTTGTAAATAAATAAAAATCAGAACGAGGCAAACCGGTGTTTAGTTATTGGTGAATCAGCAAGCCAGACACAACAACGGCGGGCGAGCATTCCAGGAAATGATGCATCAAGAATGAGATTCAGATTCAGGGCCCGCAAAAAAACCGCTTTTTCGTGTTCCCTTGATGTTTGCTATTTTTAAATGAATGCTTTTCAAGCGATAACTATAGCCCCTAATATTTGATCTCCAAATTCATTGTGAAGATGTGCTTGTTTTTGTAAGAAAAAGATGCTACTTTTCCTTACAAAATTTTATGCGGTTCTATCATGCAAAGTATTGAATCTAAAATATTAAGTCGTATATATGGCCGCGGTAAGGGTTGTGTCATTACCCCAGGTGATTTTTTGGACCTCGGGAGCCGGCAGGCCGTGGACCTTGTGCTGCACCGCCTGACGAAGAAAGGGACACTCCGCCGCTTGGCCCGCGGTCTGTATGACTACCCGCGCATGGATCCGGATCTTGGCCTTCTTTCCCCGACGATAGACGCCATCGCCAGGGCGCTGAAGGGGAGGGACAAGATCCTTCTCCAACCTTCCGGGGGCTACGCTGCCAATCTGCTGGGGCTCTCTGATCAGGTGCCGATGAAGGTTGTGTTTCTCACCGACGGACCAGCGCGCCGTGTTCAGATCGGCAAGCAGGCTATCGCTCTCAAACATACGACGCCGCGGACCATGGCCACCGCCGGCAGGATTTCCGGGCTGGTCATCCAGGCATTGCGCCATATCGGGCAAAGTCATGTGGATGATGCCCTTGCGGTGCGCCTGCAAAAGCGGCTGTCTGCCGACGATAAGAAGCAACTCCTTCAGGATCTGCGCTACGCGCCAGCCTGGATCTCCGCCGTCATGCGGCGGGTTGCCCGACCGGATAAGGGATGATCGGATGAACACCTTTTTGCGTTTCCCTGTTGACCGTCGCCGGCTTCTCTGCGAAGAGGGTCAGCAGCGCCTCGGTCTGCCTCAGGCGAGTATCGAAAAGGATTTCTGGGTATGCTGGACTCTGAGAGAACTTTTCGGTTTGCCCGGATGGGGGGAGCATCTGACTTTCAAGGGAGGAACCTCCCTGTCCAAGGGATGGCGGCTGATCTCCCGATTTTCCGAGGATATCGATGTGGTGATCGATCGGGAGTATCTCGGTTTCGGCGGCGTTACGCTCAGCGCTAAGCAGCGGAAAAGATTGGTCAAGGAGTGCAGCCGGCGAATCGAAGAGGAACTCGGACCGGCATTGGAGAGCCTGTTTCGGCAAGCGATCCCCGCCGGCCTGGAGTGGCGCCTGAGCCCTGCGGACCAGGGAGAAGACCCGGATCAGCAAACCCTTCTATTTTACTATCCATCCGTTTTTCAAGACCGTCTCGCCTACGTGCGGCCGGTCGTCAAGATCGAGATGGGCGCCCGCTCGGAAACGGAGCCGGTAGAAAGGCCGGTCATTCAACCCTATCTGGCGGAGGCGTTTCCCGAACTGCTGCCTGACAGCGCCTTTGCCGTAAGAACGGTGACTGCCGCGCGGACCTTCTGGGAAAAGGCAATGCTCCTCCATGAGGAGACTTTCCGTCCAAGCGATAGACCACGGCGGCTCGGACTGTCCCGTCACTACTACGATCTTTGGTGCCTCATCCAGAAGGGGGTTGCTGCGCAGGCGGCGAACGATCCGGAACTGTTCGATTGCGTTGCCCGGCATCGGAAAGTCTTCTTTAAGGTCGGCTGGGTAGATTACGACACGTTGCGCCATGGCACCCTGCGGTTGGTACCGCTGCCTGAGCAAGAGGGCGGATGGCGGCGGGATTATGAGGCCATGCGGAGGGAAATGTTCTTCGACGAACCTCCATCGTTCGATGAGGTGCTGGCGGTAATCAAAAGATTCGAGGAAGTCTTCAATCGGTAAGGCATTTTTTACGACTTCACCGCCGCTTCAGTGGATTTATATTCAGTGAATGCGGGACGTCCATTTGTAAATAAATAAAAATCAGAACGAGTGAAACCGGCGTTTAGTTATTGGTAAATCAGCAAGCCAGACACAACAACGACGGGCAAGCATTCCAGGAAATACAAAATGAACGGCTTTAACTTTCGTCACGGATAATGACTGTTTTGCACTGTTAACCCTTCTAATTCAGGGTTTTTTATAATGATGGGGAAATTAGTGCCAAACATACATAAATGCTAAGCCAAATGGCCTAGATATCCAGCTCCGGAGAACAGTCTCACTCAAACCCGCAATATGAAAATCCTATCACAGGAAAAGCA
>CAZPDU010000317.1:0-19311 GCA_964585405.1 uncultured Thermodesulfobacteriaceae bacterium
CGTCAGGTAGGTGTACCTTCCATGGTGGTTTTTTTGAACAAGTGTGACATGGTGGATGATCCTGAGCTTATTGAGTTAGTTGAGCTTGAGTTAAGGGATTTACTGAGCAAGTATGAGTTTCCTGGTGATGAGATTCCTATTATTAAGGGTAGTGCTCTTGAGGCTTTGAACAATCATACTGATTCTGAGAAGACCAGGTGTATATTTGAGTTATTGGATGCTCTTGACGGGTACATTCCTGAGCCTGTGAGGGACATAGACAAGCCTTTTTTGATGCCTATAGAGGATGTATTCAGCATTAGTGGTCGTGGTACGGTTGTGACTGGTCGGGTTGAGCGTGGGATACTTCATGTAGGTGAGAATGTAGAGATCATAGGTATTCGGCCTACTCGCAAGACGGTATGTACTGGTCTTGAGATGTTTCGCAAGCTTTTGGATGAGGCTCGTGCTGGGGACAATGTTGGTGTATTATTGCGTGGCACCAAGCGTGAGGAGGTTGAGCGTGGTCAGGTAGTAGCGGTACCTGGTTCTATCAAGCCATACAAGAAGTTTAATGCTGAGGTATACATATTGAGCAAGGAGGAGGGTGGTCGTCACACCCCGTTTTTTGCTGGGTATCGTCCTCAGTTTTATTTTCGGACCACTGATGTTACGGGTGTAGTGACGTTACCTGAGGGTGTAGAGATGGTGATGCCTGGTGACAATGTAACTTTTGAGGTTTCGATGATACAGCCCATAGCCATGGAAGAGGGGGTTCGATTTGCGATCCGTGAAGGCGGTCGAACAGTCGGAGCCGGCGTGGTAACCAAAATCATAGAGTAGTTTATTTACTAATGAGCGTAAAATTGAGGAATGAGGGATGATGATCCCAACCCAGAGAATAAGGATTCGTCTCAAGGCATATGATCACAAGCAGCTTGATCAGTCTGTAGGTGAAATCGTGGATACGGCAAAACGGACCGGAGCCCGTCTTGGCGGGCCGATTCCGTTACCTACTTCGATTAGACGCTATACTGTTTTGCGTTCGCCTCATGTAGACAAAAAATCAAGGGAGCAGTTTGAGGTCCGCACCCACAGGAGACTTGTAGATATCCTGGAGCCCACACAACAGACAATAGACGCTTTGATGAAACTGGAGTTGTCTGCTGGGGTAGATGTTGAAATTAAGCTATAGGAACAAAGACGAGAACAGCAATGTCGAAATTAATAGGCATGATGGGACGCAAGTTGGGAATGACTCAGGTCTTTGCCGGGGACGGTCAGGTCGTTCCGGTTACAGTGCTTGAGGTTGGTCCCTGCACGGTGCTTCAAAAGAAGACGATCAAGAGAGAGGGATATAATGCCTTGCAGTTCGGGTTTTCTCCAAATCCCTTAAGCAGGCTGAAGCTTCCGGAACAGGGCCATGTTAAAAAGGCAGGTTTGTCCCATGGTTTTCGCTATATTAAGGAGATATCGGTAGATGATCCTGATGCCTTTGAAGTGGGTCAAGTCCTTACATTGAAAGATATGGATATGAGCCGCCTGGTAGACGTCGTCGGAGTCAGCAAGGGTCGTGGTTTTTCCGGAACAGTAAAACGTCACGGATTTTCCAGAGGTCCCATGGGCCATGGATCCAAACATCATAGAGCCGTGGGCTCGGTGGGACAAAGTGCTTATCCATCTAGGGTGATCAAGGGCAGGAAGATGCCAGGTCGTATGGGAGGCAGCCGTGTTACGGTGAAGAATTCAATGGTTGTCGACGTGAGGCCTGATGATAACCTTCTGCTGGTTAAGGGCGGTATTCCGGGCGCTATTAATCAACTCATATATGTGCGATTAAAATAGAGGAGACCAGGCAATATATGACAACCCTGGCGGTTTATAATGCACAGAGAGAGAAAGTTGGTGAGCTTACAGTAAGCGACACTGTTTTTGGGGTGGCGCCGAAGGAGGGTGTGCTTCACCAAGTAGTCAAGTGGCAGTTGGCAAAAAAACGGGCTGGCAATGCCTGCGTCAAGACGCGGGGTGAAGTCAGCGGAAGCGGGAAGAAACCCTACCGGCAGAAAGGGACCGGCAGGGCACGCGCAGGCAGTAATACATCTCCTGTGTGGAAACGAGGAGGTTCGGTATTTGGTCCGAAGCCAAGGGATTACAGCCACAGCTTGCCTAAAAAGGTTCGCAGTTTAGCTTTGAGAATGGCCTTTAGTACAAAAATCGAGGGCGATAGAATTTTGGTACTAAGGGATTTTGGACTGGAACAGATAAAGACCAAGGATATGAAAGGCCTGCTTGACCGTTTTGCCGTGAAAAAGGCCGTAATAGTTACCGATATGCCAGATCAGACCCTTGAATTATCTTCACGGAATATTCCTAATGTGAAGGTTCTGCCCCTGAAAGGCATCAATGTATATGATTTACTGAAATATGAACATGTAATAATCAAGGAACACGCCGTTGGATTGATCGAGGAGAGACTGAGGCCATGAAGGAACTGTATTCGGTGATAAAGGCCCCGCTGATTACCGAGAAGGCCACTTTACAGAAAGAGGCAGCGAATCAGTTAGCCTTCCACGTGGATCAGATGGCAAATAAAATTGAAATAAAGACTGCTGTGGAAAAGATCTTTAAAGTGAAAGTGCTGTCTGTCCAAACTATCAAGCTAAAAGGAAAGCCCAAAAGGGTCGGCCGTTTTACCGGCAGGCGTTCCGATATTAAAAAGGCCGTTGTAAGGCTTTATGACGGTGAAAGTATAGAATTTTTTGAAGGTGTATAATGCCAGCTAAAAAATATAAGCCAACCTCTCCGGGCAGACGCGGTATGACCGTGTTGGTAGACCATGAAATCATGGAAAAGGCCCCGGAAAAATTATTGGTTGAGCCCCTCAAGCGCAGTGGCGGGAGAAATGTATATGGAAGGATTACCGCCAGGCATAGAGGAGGCGGGCACAGACGCAAATACAGGAAAATAGATTTTCAGAGACATAAACTCGGTGTGCCGGCAAAAGTGGCTGCTATAGAATATGACCCCAACAGGTCTTCCAGGATAGCCCTTCTGAATTATCTTGACGGGGAAAAGAGATATATTCTGGCCCCATTGGGACTCAATGTCGGCGAGTTTGTTGTTTCCGACGACGTAACGGACGTACACCCCGGAAATTGCATGCCCTTAAAAAGTATTCCTCTGGGTACTCAGGTCCATAACGTGGAGTTGCGTCCTGGTAAAGGGGGACAAATTGTGAGGAGCGCCGGCAGTTCAGCCCAGGTAATGGCTAAAGAGGGCAAATATGTGCAATTGCGTCTTCCAAGTGGGGAAGTAAGGATATTTCTTGATACCTGCAGGGCGACTGTCGGTCAGGTGGGAAATCTTGATCATGAAAATGTTAAACTGGGCAAGGCAGGCAGAAGCCGGTGGCTTGGGAGACGTCCGAGTGTGCGTGGAGTCGCCATGAATCCCATTGATCATCCCATGGGTGGCGGCGAAGGGAGATCTTCCGGCGGCAGACATCCGTGCAGTCCGTGGGGTTTGCCGGCAAAGGGATATCGTACAAGAAAAAGGAAGAAGCCCAGCGATGCCCTCATAGTGCGCAGCAGGCATAAAAAGAAGTAGTTTTTAGGAAATTGGGGAGCCATAGATTCAGGCATTTTATCGTGACAGTAAGGGAATTATTATTTTTGGATACAGGTTATGCGGTTGCAGCACGGATCGGTCAGTGTAATAAGTGGCGGAGATCCTCTAAATTCGCCCATAGGGCTGTAAGTTTCAGGAAATAGGAGAAAACAGGTGCCAAGGTCGGTAAAAAAAGGTCCTTTTGTTGATGATTACCTGATGAAAAAAGTGGTTAAGGCCGTTGAGACAAAAGACAGGCGTGTTATTAAGACCTGGTCCAGACGCTCTATGATTGTGCCTGATATGGTGGGGCTAACCTTTGCAGTGCATAACGGCAGGAAATTCATCCCTGTATTCATTACTGAAAATATGGTTGGGCACAAGCTTGGTGAGTTTTCGCCAACGCGCACCTATTACGGTCACGCTGTTGATAAAAAAACCAAGATTAGGAAGAAGTAAGAGAGGGCAGTGCACTAATGGAAGCCAGGGCAGTTGCCAAATACTTAAGAATGTCACCACAAAAGACGCGTCTCGTTGCGGATGCCGTTCGAGGCAAATCTGTGGGAGAGGCCTTGCAGATCCTCAGTTTTATGCCCAGAAAGGGCGCAAGGATGATTAAGAAGGTGCTTGAATCGGCCTTGGCTAATGCGGATCAAAATCCAAATATTGATGTGGATATTCTGTACATTAAAAAAATCTTTGTGGATCAAGGTCCTCAACTCAAGAGAGTTCATCCCAGAGCAATGGGCAGGGCCTATAGAATACAACATCGTTTTTCCCACATAACGATAGTGCTGGACGAAGGGTAAATTAATATGAGCGGTAAAATTAGGAGGATACCTTGGGCCAGAAAGTAAACCCAATCGGCCTCAGGCTACAAATAACGCGTACATGGGACTCGCGATGGTTTGCTGAGAAGGATTATTCCAGACTGATTCTTGAGGATTACAAGGTAAGACAGTTCATTAAGAGTCGGATCAGTCATGCAGGAATATCCAAAATTGAGATAGAGAGGGCTGCGCAGAGATTGCGTATTCGAATATTCACGGCGCGTCCCGGAATAATTATTGGTAAAAAAGGTGTTGAAATTGAGGGCCTCAAGCGGTCTCTGGAAAAGATGGTCAAGCGCCGAATAATGATTGACATCACAGAGGTTCGAAGACCGGAAATAAACGCACAGTTGGTGGCTGAAAATATTGCGGGGCAGCTTGTTCGGCGCATTTCCTTCCGCAGGGCAATGAAGAGGGCTATCAGCATGGCACGCAAGTTTGGCGCGCAGGGTATAAGGATTGCCAGTGCCGGCCGTTTGGGGGGTGCTGAAATGTGCCGTACCGAGTGGTATCTTGACGGCAGGGTTCCGTTACACACCCTCCGTGCGGACATTGATTACGGGGTAGCCGAGGCAATGACCACTTATGGTGTAATCGGTGTCAAGGTATGGGTGTTCAACGGAGAGGTCTTGCCAAACAGGGACTCTGAAGCCCCGGCAATGGAGATATGATGTTAATGGAGCGTTTCCGCTGGAGAGAAGTAAATGCTTAGCCCAAAGAAAGTCAAATATCGAAAGCAACAGAAAGGCCGTATAAGAGGCATGGCGCAGCGTGGAAACAGTTTGTCCTTCGGCGATTACGGCCTCAAGGCTATTGGCCGCGGCAAGATTACGGCGCAGCAGATAGAGGCCGCTCGTATAGCTATTACCCGGTGCGTCAAACGTCGTGGGAAAATATGGATAAGAATATTTCCGGACAAACCTATTACCAGCAAGCCTGCGGAGACCAGGATGGGTAAGGGTAAGGGTGCGGTTGATTCATGGGTAGCACAGATAAAGCCGGGCAGGATGCTTTATGAGATGGAAGGTGTTGACGAAATTTCTGCTAGAGAGGCCCTGAGACTGGCACAGTACAAACTACCCATTCCGACCAGGATTGTCGCGAGGAGTGAAATGCCATGAGTATGGCGAATGAATTGAGGGAACTCAGCACAGAAGAAATTAGACAGAAAGAAAAAAATCTTCGGCAGGAGCTTTTTAATCTTCGTTTCCAACAGGCCACTCATCAGTTGGAGAACATAATGAGGATTCGTGCTGTGAGACGTTCAATAGCAAGGGCTAAGACGATACTGGCTGAGAAAGTTGTGGATTCTGAGGTCTAGCAATGGAGCATGGCATGAATGCCGAGAAGAAATCTCGTAGGACAGTTATAGGTACGGTTGCCAGTGACAAGATGGAAAAAACAGTGGTTGTCAAGGTGGTCAGGCGGGTAAAGCATCCCATATATGGGAAGTATATGCACCGGCAGAAGCAGTATATGGCCCATGACGAAGGGAATAGCTGTAAAATAGGCGACAAAATTCTAATAGAAGAGTATCGTCCTCTGAGTCGGCACAAACGTTGGGTCGTTAGAGGGATTATTGAGAAGGCTCTTTAGAACAGCAGGAGAAAGGAAAGGATCATATCATGATCCAGCAAGAAACATTATTAAATGTCGCTGATAATTCTGGTGCAAAACGCGTGTGTTGTATTCGGGTTTTGGGCGGAACTCGCAGGCGCGTTGCAAGTTTGGGGGATACGGTGGTAGTCTCGGTTAAGGAGGCTATGCCGAATTCCAAAGTAAAAAAAGGCGATGTGGTTAAGGCAGTTGTCGTAAGGACCAAGAAGGAGATATCCAGGGTTGATGGTTCCTGGATACGGTTCGACGAAAACGCAGCAGTTTTGATAAATCAATATGGAGAGCCGGTAGGCACGCGAATTTTCGGACCAGTGGCCAGGGAATTAAGGGCAAGGCGTTATATGAAGATAATATCGCTAGCACCCGAGGTGCTTTAGTCCAAGGAGGCTGGGCCAATGAAAGTTGTAAAGACATATCTGAGAAAAAATGACCGGGTAATGGTTAAGGCTGGCCGGGACAAGGGTAAAGTCGGCAAGATACTTTCAATTTTACCTGCAAAGGGAAGGGCACTTGTTGAGGGCGCACAGATAGTAAAGCGGCATACTCGACCGGGGCCCGGTACGGGTGGAGGCATTTTAGAGAAAGAGGCATCCATTCACTTGTCAAATCTCATGTTGATTTGCCCCAAATGTACTGATTCGGTGAGAATATCGAGGAAGGTGCTGGGAGACGGCGTTAAGGTCCGCGTTTGCAAAAAATGCGGAGAAACTATCCCGACAGAAAAAAAGTAGGCCTTTTGGAGGCATTCAGGCATGGTCCTCTTAGAAGAGAGATATCATAAAAAGTGTGTTCCTGAATTAATGGAACATTTTGAATATAAGAATCCTCACCAGGTGCCTAAGATAGAAAAAATTATTTTAAATATGGGGCTTGGTGAAGCAATTGAAAATCCGAAGGTGTTAGATTCTGCTATGGAGGAATTAACCCTTATTTCCGGGCAGAAACCGGTAATCACCAGGGCCAGGAAATCAATTGCAGCCTTTAAAGTAAGAGAAGGAATGCCCATAGGGTGCCGTGTGACCCTCAGAAAGCAGCGAATGTACGATTTTCTTACAAAGCTCATTAATATTGCTATTCCGCGGATAAGGGACTTCAGAGGTATTTCGCCAAAGGCCTTTGATGGGAATGGCAATTATACATTGGGTATTAAGGAACAGATTATCTTTCCGGAGATCGACTATGACAAAATAGACAAGATCAAGGGAATGAATGTTACGATAGTTACAAGTGCTGAAACCGATGATGAAGCTCGGCATTTGTTGGATACTTTAGGAATGCCGTTTCGTAAGTAGATTAAATCGAGGAGGGACCTTTGGCTAAAAAGGCATTGATAGATAAGGCACAGAGGAAACCCAAGTTTAGTGTCAGAAAGTATAATAGATGTCCGATTTGTGGTCGTCCACGTGCCTTTATAAGGAAGTTCGGCTTATGCAGAATATGCTTCAGAAAAATGGCGTCTCAGGGAGTAATACCCGGAGTAACCAAGGCCAGCTGGTAGCCTTAAAACTCCATACATCTAGGAGAGCTTAAATATGTCTATGACTGATCCTGTAGCGGATATGCTTACACGGCTCAGAAATGCCAATAAAGCTGGGCATGAAAGGGTCGATATTCCCACCTCAAATTTGAAGGTTGGAATCGCAAAAATACTTAAGAAAGAAGGCTACATAAGCAACTTCCGCATTTTCAAAGACGGGCGGCAGAAAACTCTTCGTTTGTTTCTGAGATATTCTGACGGGCAGCCTATTATTCTGGGATTAAAGCGAATAAGTTCGCCTGGGTGCCGAGTTTACTGTAACAAGGACACAATTCCAAAAATAAGATCCGGGCTTGGTACAGCGGTCATTTCCACATCAAAGGGCGTCATGAGTGATGTGGAGGCCAAACAAAACAATACGGGCGGAGAAGTTATTTGCGCCATTTGGTAATCTGGAGTTTTTCATGTCTCGAATCGGTAAGTTACCCATAAATGTGCCTTCAGAGGCCAAGGTTACCATAGACGGACCTGTTTTAACTGTTCAGGGTCCCAAGGGTGTCTTGAGCCGGGAAATACACCCCTTGGCAAGTGTTGAAAAAGATGGTGAGCAGCTGTTAGTCAGGAGAGCTGATGATTCTAGGCAGAGTCGTTCCATACACGGGCTATTTCGAACACTTGTAAACAATATGGTTGTCGGGGTTACAAAAGGATTTACGCGGGAACTTCTGGTAATAGGAGTTGGTTACAAGATAGAAGAGAACGAGAACGGGCTGATCTTTTACGTCGGCCATTCCCATCCCATAGAATTTCCTCTTCCAGAAGGGATCAAGGCCCGAGTAGAAAGGCAGAAGGAAATTCGTATAATCCTGGAGGGGTATGATAAGGAACTTTTGGGACTTACTGCCTCCAGAATCCGATCTCTCCGACCACCAGAGCCATACAAAGGCAAGGGAATCAGATATGCGGATGAACAGATAGTCCGCAAAGCTGGAAAGACTGCTGCTTAGTAGTAGTTATGTACAGAAGAACCATCAGCAATAACTCAAACGGGAATAATTATGGCAAAGACCAGTCCTAGGCTGAAGGCGCGTTTAAGGCGTAAACAGCATATACGAAAGCACATATCAGGGACCACAGAGCGTCCCAGAATGGCGGTTTTCCGCAGCAGCAAGCACATATACGCTCAGATTATAGATGATGAACAGGGTGTCACCATAGCGGCCGCCTCTTCCTTGATCTCAGAGATCAAAAGTAAGGCAGGCGATTTAAAGGACAAAAAGGCCGTGGCTAAAGAGGTAGGCCGAATTATCGCGCAAAGGGCCAGGGAAAAGGGCATAGATGCAGTGGCATTTGACCGGAGCGGATATCTATATCATGGCCGGGTAAGGGCCCTTGCGGATGGGGCCAGAGAAGTCGGGCTTGAATTCTGAATTACAGTAGTGAGCTGCTTATCAGGGGGTAAAGTTGCAGAACGACCATACAGATAACGAACAAGAACTGATAGAAAAAATAGTCTATATTAATCGCGTGGCCAAAGTGGTCAAAGGTGGAAGACGCTTCAGTTTCAGCGCCCTTTCAGTGGTAGGTGACGGGGCCGGCAAAGTCGGTTTTGCTATGGGGAAGGCCAGAGAGGTGCCTGAGGCCCTCAGAAAGGCACGTGAGAAGGCAACCAAGTCTATGACTAAGATACCTATGATAAGCAGGACTATACCTCACGAGGTGGTTGGTCATTTTGGTTCTGGCAGGGTCCTGCTGAAACCTGCATCACCCGGTACCGGCGTCATAGCTGGTGCGGTAGTGAGGGCGATCATGGAGGCGGCAGGAGTTCAGGATATATTGACAAAGTGTCTTGGCTCCAAAAATCCACACAATGTAATGCACGCCACATTTGACGGTCTGGAAGCTTTACGCAGGTCGGTCTCCAGGGCAAAGTGCCGGGGGAAAACCGTAAAATAGGGAATTGAGATATAAGAATTTAGAAATATAAGGTCTCTTTTATTTTAAAAAACTTCGATTTCTAAATTTATCAGGAGCACATATGATTACATTGGATGCATTAAGACCTGATCCAGGGTCCACGCGCAGGAAAAAACGGGTGGGGAGGGGACCGGGATCCGGACACGGGAAGACGGCCTGCCGTGGTGAAAATGGTCAGAAATCCCGATCCGGCGGTAATATTCGTCCAGGATTCGAAGGCGGTCAAATGCCATTGTACAGGAAACTCCCTAAACGGGGTTTCAAGAACCCTTTCAGAAAGGTCTATGGTGTATTGAATGTGGGCGGCCTGGCTGAGATCAGGCATGAAGGAGTAGTGGATATCACCGTTTTGAAGGCATTGGGACTTGTGCGTAAGCGTAATCAGTTCCTGAAAATACTGGGTGACGGAGAGATACAGCGGCCTTTAACGGTCCGTGCCCATGCTGTCAGCAAGACCGCCAGGAATAAAATAGAGACTGCCGGAGGACGGGTAGAGATTATTAACGACCAGGCCCGGGGGGCGAATATTGTTTAAGGGATTGGGGGGCATAGGCCAGGTACCGGAACTGCGTAAACGCATTGTTTTTACGCTGCTTATGCTGGCTGTATACCGGATCGGAGTCCAGATCCCTACTCCCGGTATTGACGTTGCGGCCATGGCGTCTTTTTTCGATCGTGCCAGGGGGACGCTATTCGGCATGTTTAATATGTTTTCCGGTGGAGCGCTTGAGAATATGTCCATTCTGTCTCTGGGCATAATGCCTTATATCAGCGCCTCCATCATTATTCAGCTTCTTACAGTAGCTATTCCGCATCTTGAGGCCTTGAAAAAAGAAGGTGAGGCAGGAAGAAAGAAGATCAGCCAATATACAAGATATGGGACAGTGGGCCTGAGTATCATTCAGGGACTGGGGATAGCTATTACCCTGGAGAGTTTGACAGCACCGGATGGTGCCCCGGTTGTGGCGGAGCCCGGGTGGTCTTTTCGGCTTTTAAGTGCCCTGACCTTCATGTCAGGGACGGTATTTCTGATGTGGCTCGGAGAACAGATTACAGAAAGGGGCGTCGGTAATGGTATCTCTCTGATTATCTTCGCCGGTATTGTAGCCAGGATGCCTTCAGCCATGATAGACACGTTCAGTTTGATGCGCACAGGTGATATACACCTGGCTCTGGTTATATTTCTTTTAGTGATGATGATAGCGGTAATCGGCTTTATCTGTTTTATGGAGCGGGCACAAAGGCGTATTCCGGTCCAATATGCCAGAAGAGTAGTGGGACGGAAGGTATATGGAGGGCAAAGCAC
Organism: uncultured Thermodesulfobacteriaceae bacterium; assembly: GCA_964585405.1. Taxonomy (GTDB): domain Bacteria; phylum Desulfobacterota; class Dissulfuribacteria; order Dissulfuribacterales; family UBA3076; genus UBA3076. The sequence continues at coordinate 10,793 of CAZPDU010000317.1, forward strand.
CCATCTGCCGCTAAAGGTAAATACTGCGGGGGTGATACCACCGATTTTTGCGTCGTCTATTATGATGTTTCCTGCTACAATAGCCAACTTTATACAAGTGCCATGGATGCAGAGCATTGCCCAGGGTTTGATGCCTGGAACCCTGTTTTATGAGACGATCTTTGTAATCGCCATTATCTTTTTCTGCTATTTTTATACTGCCATGATCTTTAATCCGGTTGATATAGCAGAAAATATGAAAAAACACGGGGGCTATGTGCCTGGTCTCAGACCTGGAAGGCGCACCTCTGAATATATTGACAGGGTCCTTACCAGGATTACCTTGATAGGTGCCATCTATGTCTCAGCGATTTGTGTATTACCAAGCATATTGATTTCAAAGTTCAATGTCCCTTTTTATTTTGGTGGGACTGCCCTTCTGATTGTTGTAGGTGTGGGAATGGATACCATGGCTCAGATTGAGTCCCATCTGATCACCAGGAGCTATGAGGGATTTATGAAGGGGGCCAGGCTGAAGGGAAGAAGATAGAATGATTGCACAAGTAAACAGGGAAGACTAAATGTCCAAAGGTGATGCCATACAGGTAGAGGGAAAGGTGCTTGAAACCTTACCCAATGCCATGTTCCGCGTTGAATTAGAAAATGGCCATAAGGTCCTTGCACATATTTCGGGTAAAATGCGCATGCACTATATAAAGATATTGCCTGGTGATGTGGTGACTGTAGAGCTGTCGCCATATGACCTGTCCAGGGGCCGAGTTGTATACAGGGCCAGGTAGTCCTTAGTTTATATAGAATAGAAATTGAATAGCGGTACGGAATTGCGAAGGGTGAAAAGGGATTTGTCATGAAGGTTAAAGCATCAATCAGACGTCGGTGTAAGAACTGCATAATAATACGACGCAGGGGCATACTGCGGGTGATTTGCAAAAACCCAAGACACAAACAGCGACAGGGATAGCTAGGGGGTTGATCCGTGGCAAGAATTGCAGGTATTGAGCTGCCAAAGAACAAGAGGCTGGAGATTGCGCTTACATATATTTATGGAATCGGGCGTACAAGTGCCCAGCAGATACTGGATAAGGCAAAAATTGACAGAAACAAGAAAACCGATGATTTGACTGATCAAGATATTACTGCGCTGCGGAAGGCTATAGACGTAAACTATAAAGTAGAGGGAGATCTCCGTAGAGAGGTGTCATTAAACATCAAGCGACTGATGGATTTTGGAAGTTATCGGGGTCTAAGGCACCGCAGAGGACTTCCTGTCAATGGACAGCGCACCAAAACTAATGCGCGTACTCGAAAGGGTCCTAGGCGCTCAGTAGTCAAAAATAAGAAAAGGGCTCAGTAACGGAGGTTGAAATAATATGGCATCACCGAAAAGAGTTAGTCGAAAAGAAAAGAAGAATGTGCCGGAAGGTGTTGTGCATATACAATCTACCTTTAATAATACCATCATAAACATAACTGATAAACAGGGGAATACAATTTCCTGGTCAAGTGCTGGGACTCAGGGTTTTAAGGGCTCAAGGAAAGGCACGCCATTTGCCGCCCAGGTAGCCGCTGAAAATGCGGTAAGAAAAGCGGCTGACCATGGCATGAGAAGTGTTGAAGTACATCTCGACGGGCCGGGTTCCGGAAGAGAGGCGGCAGTGCGCGCCCTTCAGATAGCCGGATTCAAGATTTCCGTTATTCGAGACGTGACATCAATACCTCATAACGGTTGCAGGTCTCCGAAGAGACGGAGAGTCTAGGACTTCATCAAGTATTAAACGGGCTTATTTGTTATGTTTCCAAGTTGTTGGAGGGAATATTTTGGCTAGATATACAGGACCACGATGTCGCTTGTGTCGCAGGGAGGGTTGTAAACTTTTTCTGAAGGGGGACAGGTGTTATTCGGATAAGTGTGCCTTTGAAAAACGCGGTTATGTGCCCGGAGAGCACGGCCAGGGCCGAATAAAGGTGTCTGACTACAGGGTTCGTTTGAGAGAAAAACAACGGGTCCGGCGCATGTATGGATTGCAGGAGGCACAATTCAGGAGTTATTTTGATAAAGTTGATCGTCAAAAGGGGATAACGGGTACTAATCTTCTGATACTGCTGGAAAGGCGTCTTGACGGCGTTGTTTATCGTCTGGGCTTTGCTGAATCGAGGGCACAGGCACGTCAGTTAGTCCGTCATGGACACTTTACCATAAACGGGAAAAGGTTATCCATACCGTCTTACCTGGTAAGGCAGGGAGACGAAATCAAGGTGGCGGAGAAGAGCAAGTCAATACTTCCGATCCAGCAGGCGCTGGGGGCTGTTGCCCGCAAGGGTGTGCCTGATTGGCTGGAACTGGATGAGAATAAGCTGCAAGGGTCGGTGAAGGCAATGCCTGAACGAAGGCATATAACAATGCCCATTCAGGAACAGCTAATAGTTGAATTCTATTCTAAATAATAACCTGTGATGCTGCCACTGATCCCGGAGATATTCCAGGGCAAAAGAAGAATTGAATTATATCCGGTGTTCAAGAGGATTATATAGACAATATGACTGCTGAACAGACTCCATGCTATCGCAACTGGCGGGAATTAATAGATCCAAACAGGCTGGAAGTTAATAGCGAAACACACACGAAGTTTTACGGCAAATTCAGCTGCGAGCCTCTGGAGAGGGGCTACGGCATTACATTGGGCAATGCCTTGAGACGTGTGCTCTTATCGTCTTTACAGGGGGCTGCGATTGTTTCCGTAAAGATTGAGGGTGTGTTACATGACCTGGGAACCATACCTGGAGTGATTGAAGACGTAACAGATATTATTCTCAATCTGAAGGGTGTACGTCTTAAGATATTCAAAGATGAAGAAAAGATCTTGCTGCTGGAAAAACAGGGACCAGCAGAAGTGCAGGCCAAGGATATAATTGCCCCGAATGGTGGAGTCGAAGTGTTGAATCCTGATCATCATATTGCGACATTGACAAAAGATGGTGAATTGAGGATGGAAATGGTTGCTAAATGGGGCAAAGGATACGTCTCTGCCGAAAACAACAAGGACCCTGATAAGCCTGTGGGTACTATTGCTATCGACGCCCTGTTCTCTCCGGTTCTGAAAGTCAATTTTGTGGTTACCAAGGCCCGTGTTGGTCAAATGACGGACTATGACAAGTTGACCCTTGAGGTACTGACAGACGGTACGGTCCTTCCTGAGGACACCGTAGCTTATGCGGCAAAGATTCTAAAGGATCAATTTACGGTATTTATAAATTTTGACGAGAAGGATGAGTCGCAAGAGGAGAAGCTCTCTTCTGAATTTGAAGGCAAAAGCGAATATCTGAACCGGAAAATTGATGAACTTGAATTTTCTGTACGTTCGGCCAATTGCCTTAAAAACGCCAATATACACTATATCGGCGAGCTGGTACAGAAAACAGAGCAGGACATGCTGAAGACAAAAAATTTTGGTCGAAAATCTCTGCAGGAGATCCAGGAAAACCTCGACAGCATGGATTTACATCTGGGAATGAAGCTTAAAGGATGGACCCCGCCGGAGAAAACAGACCAGGGGAAAAATACCGATGAAAAAGAAGGTGATGAGTAATGAGGCACCGAAGAAGGACGAATAGACTGGGGTGTAAGACAGCTCATCGCAAGGCGATGCTCGGAAATATGGTTACATCTTTATTGAGGTATGGCCGAATTGTCACCACAGTTCCAAGGGCCAAAGAGCTCAGGCGTGTGGCTGACAGAATGATTACCCTGGCAAAGGAGTCAAGCCTCCATGCAAGGCGTCAGGCATTTTCTGTCATACGTGACCGAAAGGTCGTTATAAAGCTTTTTGATAAATGGGGGCAGGGGTTTGCTGACCGCAATGGTGGTTATACCAGGATAGTAAGGATGGGCCCTCGAAGGGGTGATGCCGCCATGATGTCTGTCGTGGAACTGGTCACCGATTCCTTGGAGCGCCCCAAGCCTTCAAGTAAATCTTCAAAAAAGGTGTCTGGGGAATCCTTGATACCACAGGCCGGTGCTGTTTCTGTGAATAAGTCGGAACCTGCCAAAGAGGAAAATGAGTTTGCTGAAAAGACCGGAATCAGTGAGGAGACATCGGTCTCAGAGGCGGCAGGTGTAAAGGAAGAATTCCCTGCCGAGGAGGATGTCCGGAAGGCAGAGGATGGCTCGGATGACAAGGGCCTTGGTGATAAGACCTCAGAGGTAGGTGTCGACTCAGGAGAGATAGAAGAAAGTAAGGGGGAAAAAGGTTCAGAGACAGATAAGACTTGATTCGGTCCCTTATAAAATAAAAAGATTTCATTCAGTACCGTAATTATTAGCTCCCTGCTAAAGGGTTAAACGATTACCGGCTGATGTACAATATGAGTTGAATCGGGTTGATTGCCCTCAAAGCTGAAAGTTTTGGGGGCATTATTTTTAATAAAGCCGACTTAGAGGGGTTAACTTTATTGACAATGTAAAAACAGGGTAATAAGCTTCAATAACCGATCTGGTTCTCCCAATCTAATTCTATCGCTGACAGGGGTAAAGTATATGGCAAAGATGACTGGAAAAGAAATGGTCGTAGAGGCCCTCAAACAGGAAGGGGTAGATGTTATCTTTGGTTTCCCCGGCGGGGCTATTATAGACGTCTACGATACCCTGGAAAGAGACGGCACCATAAAGCATGTACTGGTCCGACATGAGCAGGGAGCAGCCCATGCCGCCGATGGTTATGCCAGGGCATCCGGAAAGGTGGGGGTGTGCATAGCCACCTCAGGTCCAGGGGCTACTAATACCGTTACGGGTATAGCAACAGCATACCTGGACTCAATCCCCATGGTTGTATTTACCGGACAGGTGCCTACTGCCCTGATCGGCAACGATGCCTTCCAGGAAGTGGATATCGTAGGTATTACCCGTCCCTGTACAAAGCACAATTACCTGGTTAAAGACGTCAAGGACCTTCCCCGAGTCCTGAAGGAGGCCTTTTTTATTGCCAGATCGGGTCGACCGGGTCCAGTCCTTATAGATCTGCCCAAGGATGTCCAGAACGGCAGGGCCGAGTTTGACTATCCGCCGGAGATAAAGCTCCGTTCCTATAATCCCGTAACAGAGCCTCACGGCAAACAGGTGGAGCGGGCCTACAGATTAATTGAAAAGGCAAAAAGGCCTGTTATATACGCAGGTGGCGGAATAATCATATCTAATGCGGATGAGGAACTCACGGCACTCGCTAAAGCAATGCATATCCCTGTAACCATGACCTTGATGGGGCTCGGCGGATTTCCCGGCAGCCACGATTTGAGCCTGGGTATGCTGGGCATGCATGGTACATACTGTGCCAACATGGCAATGGCAAACAGCGATGTCATTATTGCCGTGGGCGCACGTTTCGACGACAGGGTTACTGGAAAAATAGAGGCATTTGCCCCACTGGCCAAGATAATTCACGTGGACATAGATCCGACGTCCATTCAGAAAAACGTAAAGGTTGATGTACCCATAGTAGGTGACTGCAAGAGAATATTGAAGAAGCTGTTAGACATAGTGAAGGATGTCGGCCGTCCTGATGAGGCCTGGATAGACCAGCATAAGGCCTGGCTGGAGCAGCTCGATACGTGGAAAAAACGCCATCCCCTTACATATAAAATGGAACCCGGTGTCATAAAGCCCCAGAATGTCATTGAAAGGCTTTATGAGATGACAAAGGGACGGGCTATCATTACTACTGAAGTAGGTCAAAATCAGATGTGGACTGCCCAGTTCTATAAATTTGACCAATCACGGACCCTCCTTACTTCAGGTGGCCTTGGAACCATGGGTTATGGGTTACCAGCAGCCATTGGGGCACAAATGGCCTTTCCTGACAAACTGGTTGTGGATGTGGCCGGAGACGGCAGTATACAGATGAATATCCAGGAGATGGCAACTGCTATGGAGCAATGCCTGCCTGTAAAAATAGTCATCCTTAATAACCAGTTTCTCGGCATGGTCAGACAATGGCAGGAGCTGTTTTATGATCGTTGTTATGCAGCTACCGAGTTCACAATGACCCCTGATTTTGTAAAACTGGCTGATGCTTATGGGGCCAAGGGGTTCAGGGCGACCAAGCCTGAAGAGATCGATGATGTGCTCAGCAAGGGCCTTGAGGCAGAAGGCCTGGCGATTATGGAATTTGCTATAGCGCGTGAAGAAGGTGTGTTCCCGATGGTCCCGGCCGGAAAGGCTACGACTGAGATGTTACTCGTTTGATATTTTGTCTAAGGAGCTTGACCCCATGAAGCATACTCTCTCTGTACTGGTTGAAAATACTCCCGGTGCCCTTTCCCGCATAACCGGTCTTTTCAGTGGAAGGGGATTTAATATTGAGAGCCTTAATGTGGCTGCGACTCTGGATCCGACATTGTCGCACCTCACTTTGGTGACCAGAGGCGATGAACACATAATTGAGCAGATAATCAAACAGCTCAGGCGTCTGATAGATGTCTTAAAGGTGGTGGATGTCAGTGAAGGCGAGTTCGTTGAGCGGGAGATGTCCTTGATCAAGGTCCGGGCCGAGGAGGAATTTAGGGCCGAGATATTACGTATCAGCGATATATTCCGTTGCAAGATTGTTGATGTAAGCCCTAAATCTTACACCTTAGAGGTCACCGGGCCGGAATCAAAACTAAAGGCAGTTATAGAGCTGCTTCGTCCAATTGGAATAAAGGAAATTACCAGAACTGGCAACATAGCTATGATGAGAGAAAAAAAGACGATTTAGAAGGAGCTACAGAGGATGAGGATTTATTACGAAAAAGACGCCCCCATGGACGTACTTCAGGGAAAGGTTATAGCCATAATCGGCTATGGCAGCCAAGGTCATGCCCATGCCCAGAATTTGAGAGACAGTGGAGTATCCGTTGTGGTGGGTGAACTGACCGGGACGCCCAATCATGATCTTGCAGTCAAACACGGGTTTGAGCCTATGGATGCCGCAGATGCTGCAGCCAAGGCAGATTTCATCATGGTCCTGGTACCTGATCATATACAGAGTGAGCTTTACGAAATGGCCATAAAGCCGAACCTCAAGAAAGGGAATATGCTCCTTTTCGCACATGGTTTCAATATACATTTCGGCCAGATAGTCCCTCCTGCCCACGTGGATGTTACCATGGTGGCACCCAAAGGCCCGGGGCATTTAGTGCGCAGGGAATATGAAAAGGGGGCTGGTGTGCCCAGCCTGGTGGCCATTCATCAGGATTATACCGGAGAAGCCCTTAAGGGGGCGCTTGCTTATGCAAACGGCATAGGGGCCACGCGTGCCGGGGTTATTGAGACCACATATAAAGAAGAGACAGAGACCGATCTGTTCGGTGAACAGTGTGTCCTTTGCGGTGGGGTCACCGAGCTGATAAAGGCGGGTTTTGAGACCTTGGTTGAGGCGGGTTATCAACCTGAAATCGCATACTTCGAGTGCTGCCACGAACTTAAGCTCATCGTTGACCTGATCTACGAAGGCGGTCTGTCGCAGATGCGATACTCGATCAGTGATACAGCGGAATATGGAGACCTTACCAGAGGAAAACGTATAATAACTGAAGAGACAAGAAAGGAGATGCGCAAGATCCTTGATGAGGTTCAGAGCGGCAGGTTTGCCAATGAGTGGATGCTGGAAAATCAGGTCAAACGTCCTGTATTCAATGCCCTGAGACAGCGGGAAAAGGAACACGCCTTGGAAAAGGTAGGCGCCCGCCTGAGGGATATGATGAGCTGGCTCAAGAAGTAATCCTGTTGTTGAGTCCTTAATGCTTTCTCATCGCATTCCGGTTGCCGAGGAAGGAGTCCCTTTTATAGGTGCCGCCGTCCTGGCCTCTGTAATAAGTGCAATGCTGGACTGGTCTATACTGGCGGCGGCCTTTTTTGTGATCTCGGCATTTGTTCTCTTTTTCTTTCGAGACCCTGAGCGTATAATTCCTTCAGGTCTGGGCCTGGTGGTATCACCAGCTGACGGTCGGGTTATAGATATAGCTGAAGATAATACAGGATCGCTTAACGGAAAAGACGTAAGACGGATCAGCATATTCATGAATATTTTTAATGTACATGTGAACAGGGCCCCGATTACAGGCGAGGTGCAGCAGATTTCTTATCGGCCCGGGGCCTTTTGGCCTGCTGATCGCAAAAAGGCCTTGCTTGAAAATGAGCGAAATGCCGTTTTGATCCGCAGTGAGGACGGAGTGGAGCTGACCGTCGTGCAGGTGGCAGGTATAATAGCCAGGCGGATTGTCTGCTGGGTTGAGGTCGGGGATAGTATTAAAATCGGTGAACGCTTTGGACTCATTCGTTTTGGATCTCGTCTCGACGTATATGTCCCTAAAGATTTTTCAGTGTTGGTGAAAAAGGGCGACCGGACAACTGCAGGACAGACGGTTCTTGCTAAAAATGCCCTGTTGTAAAGGCACTGATATCAGGCAGTAAAAGATTATTTTTACTCCTTATCTTCCACGGAGGTCTCCCATGCAACGAAAACAGAGCGGCGATTCAGATGACAAGG
>CAZPDU010000318.1:0-26795 GCA_964585405.1 uncultured Thermodesulfobacteriaceae bacterium
TCACTTGGTGATCTTCAGATCATTTTAAAAAAGCGTGTCCCGCCTCGCCTGTTCCGCCAGCCGCAGGAGAAAACTGCTGTTAACAGGCACTCTGGCGCAAATCTTCGATGATATGGAGCACTGTCTTGATGATGCAGAGACGATCCATATGTAATCGGTTTTCCGTTTGGGAAAGCAGGACTCTGGCGTGAACCGAAAACGAAGAGAAAATGTCAGGGGGCATTTTCGGCCCTCACGGGTAAAAAGGAGTGAAACAATGTGGTATCAGAAAAATGTTACGCTTTCCACCTGTCTCTTATTTTTCATCGTGTCGGGTTGCGCAACAGGGACGAATCAGCATGGATTTGAAATGAAGAATTACTACAAGGTTCTTGCCGAGACCGATCCGCTGAAGATCGGGGCCCTTGAGGAGGCCTCTGAAAGAGAAAAAGAGGCAATTGATCGGTTCACCGACTTTTATGCTGTCTTCTCTTCTGACCGTGTTAAAGAGGGTGTGAAAGGTCTCTATGCCGAGGAGGCCTATTTTCGCGATGCCTACAAAGCGGTCCAGGGAAGCGATGCCATAGAGGACTATTTCATGAAAAGCGCCGAGACAATCCACGAATGCACCTTTGACATTCAGGATATTGCCGTCCACCAGGGGAATTACTATTTTCGATGGATCATGCACCTGACGACACGGCGATGGAAGAACGAACCGATCGAGACGGTCGGAATGTCTCACGTCAGGTTCAACGACGAGGGCAAGGTGATTTTTCATCAGGACTACTGGGATTCCAGCATCATCTATGAAAAGGTGCCCGTTATGGGCTCTGTGATTCGCTGGATAAAAAAGCAGTTCTGAAAAACGACCGTTTTTTGCTTAAAGGCCGTATTCAGGAGCAGGCTCTCCCGTAATTCACAAATAAGTCCTGCAATGACCCGGTCCTTTTTCTCCAGGATTTCACAAACCCATTTCTGAAAGACAGGGTTTGATCTTTCATCTGATATCTTTTATAATATTTTTTATATTCGATTCGTAGAATTCTATGCTTTCAGTCAGCCTGAATTGAACAAGTGAACGAAAAAGATTATGTTCTGGATATTTGATATGGAAATAAATATCTCCTTCCATATAGTCGGTGAAAAATCTCAATCCCAGTTCAAAAGCTATCAAACGAATTGAATCGTATATATATCTGTAGTCATTTTCAATGAGAAAACCTTTAGCCTGTGAGATATAGCCCTGCAAAACAGAACGGCAGTTATCAATATCAAAATATACTGATTCCCATTTTACGTCTGCTTCTTCTCCCAGAGGATTGCAGCCGGAACGCAGGCAATCACCGATATCATAATGGATCAGACCGGGTTTAACCGTGTCCAAATCAATTATGCTGACTGCTTTTCCGGTATGCTTTTCTATCATGATATTATTTATTTTAGGATCGCCATGTATTATACGGAGAGGCAATTCGCCCTTTGTTTTGGCGTCTTCAAGAACATCTGCCAGCAGCCTCCTTTTATTCACAAATTTCATACAGTAGTTTATTTCATGAGAGTTATCTGCTCTCTTATCTTTCATAACCTGGTCATAATGATTTATATAGAAGGGTGTCATATGAAACCCTTCTAATGTATCAGTCAATTTTTCAGCGGGTAAGTTACTGATAAGATTATGAAATATTCCGAGGGCACGCCCGATTTCCAGGGCCATATTCGTATTATCAATGGCATCAAAGCACTGCGAGTTTTCAATAAAACTCATGGCCCTCCAAAATGTTTTATCCGGAGCGATCCAGTAATTCTGATTCTCATATGTCTGAATTATTCTTGGAACTTTCCAGTCATATATTAAAGGAATATTTGAGGATTGAATACGTTTATATATGTGTTCAGTTACAATACACATATTTTGCATCACAGATTCTGGTTTCAGAAAAACATTTGTGTTAATGCGTTGAAGAATGTAATATTTATTATTTTCTTTATCTGTGGTTACTAAATATGTTTTATTGATATTACCATTTCCATATTCCTGAATATTTATAATATTATTATTTATTTTAAATTGATTTGCGATTTCGATAATATCTTTCAAGTCTATACTTCCTTCACTCTCTCTTCAACGTAATTGATAAAATGCCTGTCGAGTCTGTATAAAAGTCTTTTTAAAAGTGTACAGCTATAGACTTACTCTGACTTTATGGCCCCGTTTTTATAACGTGCCATGCGCGTCAACCCCTTATAGTTACCTGTTCGTTTTCGCTGCCTCATCAAGTCCTGCCCACACCTCTCGACGAACCAGGTCCGACACGTTAAGAGACTTCAGCAATGGACGGTCGAACTCCTGTATCTGGTCGGCTACAGCCGGTTGTACAGAGGTCGCGACCCAGGCGGCCACATAAAGAATCAGACGCGCAAAAAGGTTGAAAAAGAGCATCAGTACAATCACCGGACCGAACACGACGGCCGCGGGATTGCCCGCGAATTTGCCCATCAGGAAACCGGTAAGGTACTGCAGGACGAAGAGTCCCGCGGATCCGAAGAATGCACCCCGGGCGATGATGCGGAAAGGAAACTTATGCTCCGGCAACACTTTATAAAGATACACAAACATCGCCCATCCGGTAACGGTAGACAGAACGGGGCCTGCAATCCGCAGCAGAACATTGATACCGGGTACCTTATCCAGCGAGAGCCAGTTTACGATCGTGCCGGTCAACGAAGTCGCCATTACTGCGAGCGCGAAGGTCACCGCCAGAATGACGAGCAGGCCCAGTAGAATCGAGAAATTAACCAGTAACTCCAGAAGGATGAAACGTTTGCGCTCCTGCATGTCAAAGAGTGGACGGGTCTGTGCCCGCACGGCAGACTTCAGGTTCCCTGCCCATCCGGCGCCGGAGTACATCGACGATAAAAGGCCTACCAGACCTACCGAGGCCCAGTTGCGCAGCAGGCCTCCAATCAGTCCGGTCAGTTGGGCCTGCAGGTCTTCAGGGGCGCCCTGCAGCTGTACCATGACAGCAGCCTGAAGCCGCTCCAGCAGGTCGGGACGCAGCACTGTCAGAGTAAACCCGCAGGCCGAGAACGCAAACATCAGGATGGGCACCATTGCCAGTAACGAGAAGTAGGTGATGGCCCCTGCCAGCTGGTCTCCCAGCCGGGTGTAATACCGGATATTCATTCGGAGCAGGTGTGCCACCGCCGGTACCTGCATAAGTTCCCTGATCCTCTCCTGTATTTGTTGAACGATCGCTTTCACAGTTTATCTCCCTTTGGACGCAACCTGCATTCCGTGCCCCTGAGTCTCAAGGCCCCAATAACCAGACGGGCGATTTTATGGCCCGTTCTTATTTAAACGGCTGGTTCTATTTTAATTCTATTGACTCACAAGTCCACAGGGTTACTTCGGAGCATGATTCAATATGTCTTTTAATAATTTATTCTCTTTCAGACATTACCTTCAATTGAATTTGCCCGGATTTAATATTGGCCATAATAGCAGCACTTACTGCCACTTTCTCTTTAAACAAAATTTCTAACCGTTGCCTGATATTTTCTTCTGTCAACTTTGAGAACTCTATCGCGGGGCCTGCCCTTATCATTAATACAGCAGGAAAGACATCAACTTTCATCATGACACACAAGCGCAGCGGAATTGTGAGTCCGAGTTGATGCGGTTGTTAACCATCACCTCGTTGAAGAAAAGACAGGATGCTGTCCATCAGATCATTGATCGATTTGTAACGACTTGAGCTTGCCGACAGGATCTCTTCCTCTGCTTGAACGTATCTTGAAGGAACCAGCTCGTCGTGGCAGTTTGAGACAATTTCTCTCGCCGATTTCGGTGTTGTTTCGAGGTGGAACTGCAAGCCGATTACCCGCCTGCCGAATTGAAAGGCCCGGTTTCCACATCCTTCACTCTTTGCGAGCCGTATCGCACCCGGCGGCAAATCAAATGTCTCTCCATGCCAATGGAACACGATTTTAGAAGGCGGCATGAAGATCCTTTGTTATGTCAGAAGTCCCCAGGCCATTTTGGCAGCAATGACCAGCAGAACGATGCCTATGACGAGTTTCACCTGCCTTTGTTTCAGTTTTTCAGTCATCAGCCAGGCGCCCACAAGCGCCCCCAGGGCCGAACCTGTCGCTGTAAGGCCAAGTAAGGGAGCGTTTATACTGCCAATGCTCACGTGACCCAGGAACCCGGAAAATGAAGAGAATATGACGATGAAAGAGGTGGTCGCCGATGCCTTCTTGGGATGGTATCCCAGCCAGACCAGGACGGGAACGATGAAATTGCCTCCTCCCACGCCCAAAAGACCGCCTAAAAATCCCGCAAACGCCCCGACCGACACCCCTGAAATCAGTTGCCTGGCCCTGGAGCTTTCCTCATCTTTCGGTCTGGACTTGTAAAAGAGCATCATGCAGGAGGCGAAGAGTAAAAAGGCCACGAACATCCAAAGCAACATATCGCGGTTCAAGCCCGCGCTTACAAAGGCCCCGAGCGGCGCGAGCGCTGTCGCCACGATCAGGATCGGCACGGCCACCTTCCACATAACCAGCCTGTTCCTGATGAAGTGGAAGGATGCGAAGACCATGGCTATGGAGTTTAACAAAAGCGCCGTCGCCATCGCCTCGTGAATATCGATTCCCAAAGCTATGAACACGGGGATCAGGATGAAGGCAGCGCCCACGCCCGCGATTGTCAGCAGGGTCGTGAAGACGAATGTGATCGCCCCTGCCATTGCCGGAATGATCATTGGAATCCCTTATCCCCTTTTAAAGAGGCCTTCAAATTGCGAGGTCTTATCCTTCTGTTTCCAGTTCATCGCTCATATCCTGAGCATGGAATACACATGTGACTTTTACCCACGACGCGCAGGTAAACCCTGGATACCAGCTCCCCGCAGTTGTCACAGGGAATCAGCCCCATGATTTCACCAAAATCATCGCCCCATGCATGTGGATGAACCGGGCCGATTATCAGCACCTCGTCTTCCGGCGCATCCCATACAATATCAGCCATTTCCATGGCTTCTTTTTCGGGTATATCAGTCGGCGGTATTCCCTGGCCACGTTTGGTCATGAAAGCGGATTCGGCGATTGCTTTGTGACGGCCCGGTTTGTAAGAAACGCGGACGGCCTTTTCATTTTTTTTATCTATCAATGTAAGAGCCAGTTTGCCCCAACCTGCCTTTTCAATATTGCCCTTGCCCAGTGTACATCCCGTAGCGTATTGCACACCATCGGCAAAACACTGAGCACCGTGGTTCTCACCGATTTCCAGGACACAGTGCAATTCTCCCGATGTACCGGTACGTCTGACACCCAATTGCCGCAGAGCAGCGAGGCCGGCCCGTACACCGACGGCACAGGCCCAGCAGATATGTCCGTGGAATTTAAAAGCTTCTTCAAGTACCTGTTTGTCCATTTTCAATTCCTTCTGTATTTGATTGTTTCATGGGTTGAACGTCAAAAACACCCCGGCACCGCGATGCCCACGCCGCGAATTGTCGTTTGATCGCCGTCTTTATCAGAGTATGAGCGCAGGAATCTTCCTTTTCTTTCTAGGTTCATACCCCCACAGGTGTGTAGAAAAAGTCCTTTTTAAAGCGTTGCCATTTCCCGACAAAGCCTATTTTTAAAGCAGCAGCCGGAAGTTACATTACCAATTCAGTTGCCATTATATTTTCAAGCTCAGGCTACCATAACCTTGCGTCCCTTCTGAAGTATGATTCCAGCCTGATTATTTGAGCGGGTTCTGCTTTTTTTCTCCGATGTTGATGCAAATCCAGACCCATAACGCCGAATTTTTTTCATATTATGTACTATACAGAACAGATGCCACATCGATCAGATAATTAAGATTCAAAAGTACCCGAGAGAATCTGTTTACTGAAATGTATAGGAATAAACTTACCCTGACCATATGAATACTCCCTATAACGTGCCGTGCGTCAATCCATTACTAACATTGTTAAGCGCAATATAGCACATATCCAAAGGAAATTATCAATATTGGGGATAATTAAGACTTTTCTACAGATTCAACGTCACGCATGAGGCGCGAGGGATGGCCCGGAGCGAAGCGGCGCGCTGTTCCTCGTCGCTCTCCATGGATGTTATGCTACCATCTTGACCACCTCGGTCCCATCACAATCAGTAAATGGATTCGTTGACCAGTAAATACTCCCATACCTGGAGCCAGAGGCCGCTAGAAGGCAAAGTGAAGGCCTGCCAGGAAAAATAGCTGTTCGGAATCCTCCCCGCTGGCCTCTGCGATATTGTCGGTTTCTCCAATGAGAAACTGTGAGCGTATGCCAAAGTAGGGAGAAAACTCGCGCCTGATCTCATAACGGAGGCGCAGGTCAAGCCTGACGTCGGTCATGCCTGCGCCGAGGTTACGTTCGGGAACATCCTGAAAGGCAAATCCCGTTTCGAGCCGCGGCTGAAGCACGAGGCGCTGGGTGATGCGCAGGTCGTACTCTGCTTCGATCTCAAGGATAACATCACCGTCCTCGGAGATGTAGAGCGAGTTTTCAAGCTCGAACCTGTACGGTGCCAAACCCTGCAGTGCGATCACGCCGGACCATCGGTCTTCGTAGTCATCTTCGCCCCACTCGCTGGCGTACTGCAAGCCGACCTGAAAGTCCCAGAAGGGCCCTATCAGACGGGAATAAAGCAGATCGGTTTCCGTTTCCCCTCCATTCGGACCTTCGAAGACCGCCTCGCCCTCGTTCTTCCACCAGAATTTGTGGAAGTCGCCGCCGATCCAGCCCTGGGCCTCCCAGCCGAGGTGATCGGCCGTCTCATCGTCGTTTGCGACGCGATACTCCAGCTGCTCGACCAGCGTGAATGCGTAAACCCTGTCATCGTTTATCGGTTCGGGGAAATGGCTGGGCGGCGGTGACTCGGCAACGTCAAAGACCTCCTCCAGTGTCATGTCTTCGGGGATCGCCGGCTCTATCTTCGGCACCCGGTGCGTGGATTCGTCATGCTGTGAGGCCGATTCGCCGAGCATCGGCATGTCTGACCTGTCCTGAGCCCATGCAGGTGCGGCAAACACCAGCAGGATCGCAAGTATGATTATCTTCAGGGGGCCATGATTAAGACTTGACATTGATCGGACCTCCCTCCAGCGAGCGGACAACTGCGACGGTGCGGAACATGCCAGCCTCCATATGATAGAGCAGGTGGCAGTGGAACGCCCACTGTCCCGGGGCGTCGGCGGTGATGTCCACGGTGAGCAACTCCGCAGGCTGTACGATCACCGTGTGTTTGCGGGGGTTGTCCCCGTAGTCCTCGGCCCCGGCGTAAAGGTCCATCCACATGCCGTGGAGGTGGATCGGGTGGCTCATCATGGTGTCGTTTATCATGTTTATCCGCAGTCGTTCACCATACTGGAAGCGCATCATGTCCGACTGTGACCACTTCCTGCCGTCAAAGCCCCAGATGTACTTGTGCATGTTGCCGGTCAGATGCAGATCGAATTGACGCGTTGGCGGCCGTCGATCATAGGGTTCTTTCAACGCGCGCAACTGGCTGTAGGTCAACACTCGCCATCCGTCTTCGCCGAGTCCCGCTCCAGGATAGTCGATCCGGCGGTATGCCGTTTGAGCCATGGCAATGCTGGCCGGACCGTGCCTGTCCGGGCCGTGTCTGATGCGCTGGATGAGGTTGGCCGTCGGCAGTTCCCTGCCATGTCCGTGTCCGGAAGCATGTTGCCGCTTGCCGTGATGCATGCCCTCATGGTCATCACCGTCCCTGTTCTTCATCTCACCATGCATCATCATGCCCATGTCGGCCATGGTAAGCATGGGCCGGCGACGCTGCCCGGGAACGTCAGCGGACATTCCTTTTCTCGGGGCCAGCGTGCCCCGTGCATAACCGCTGCGGTCCATAGTCTCCGCGAACAGGGTGTATGCACGTGAGTCCGGCAGTGTCACTATAACGTCATATGTTTCGGCCACACCGATACGAATCTCATCGGTCTCCACCGGTTTGATCTCCTGCCCGTCTGCCTGTACGACAGTCATCGGCAGGTCCGGAATGCGGACATCGTAAAAGGTCATCGTCGAGGCGTTGACGATCCGCAGGCGCACCCGGTGCCCGGGCCTGGCAATGAACGTGGGGTTCTCGTGGGCCGCCTTGCCGTTCATCAGGTATGTATAGGTCGCTCCGGTAATGTCGGCGATGTCGGTCGGGTCCATCCGCATACGGTCCCACGCCAGTCGTTGCTCAAGCACTTCACTCAGTGACATGTCGGTCGCCTTCATCTGATCGTCGATATTCGCCAGTGTCGGGCGCTGGAAGTTGTAATAGCCCTCCATGGTCTTGAGCTTCCACAACACGCGGTGCGGTTTCTCGAACGTCCAGTCGGACAGGATGATCGAATACTCCACGTCGTATATTACCGGATCCGGTTCAGCCGGTTCGAGAATGAGCTGGCCGTAATGTCCAAGCTGTTCCTGCAAACCAGTGTGGCTGTGATACCAGTACGTGCCGTTCTGCCGGACAGGATAGCGGTAGGTAAATATCTCTCCCGCTGGAATGCCGGGAAAGCTGATGCCCGGGACTCCATCCATGTTGAAAGGCAGCAGGATGCCATGCCAGTGAATCGAGCTCGATTCCTCCAGCCGATTGTGGACGCGGATCAGCGCCTCTTTGCCTTCCTGCATTCGAATGACCGGCCCTGGGATGGAACCATTGATCGCAATCGCCCGGCCGGGCCTGCCTCCGATAAGCAGGTCTTTGTGCTCAAGGTAAAGGTCGATGCCGCCGGAATCGGTCGCGTTCAGTTCACCGAATTCGCCGGCACACTCAGAGGCTGTCCGAGCTGCCCATATCGGATGAAAAGACGGCAGGAACATGCCCGTGGACACCAGGCACGTGGTGCGCAGGAACTCCCGTCTTGACAAGTTATGCTTTGCGGAATAGGTCATGTCATCTTTCATCGAGTCACCTTTAACACGAGATCGCATAACATATTATTCTACAAATTCATTTTATTGAGATAACAACGTTCCTGAATGAACTTTGTGATTATACTGCCAAGGCTGTTGCCTGAGTCAGGTTTAACTGCCCCCGTCACGCCGCGTACATTGAACCGGTTTCCGGCTCAAAAGCTCCTTTATCCATGAGGGTCTTCTTCTTCTCGTCCATCTGGCGAACTTCAGTTTTTCTTCAATATAGAAGTTCCTGTATGCCTGTACCGGGTCACCCGGGACCCTGTACTTCTCAGGCATGGCCTGCGGGAACTCAGTTCGTCCTATAGAGTCATACTGCATCCCCTCAATCTGATCAATTACCGCAATTGAACCGTGATCCTCAAATTTCCGGTACCTGTAGCGGTACTCACGGTTGAGTGCTCTCGCCAGCCTCTTCAGCCATTCCAGATTGGAGAATGATGTCTCTGCCCATAGAACGCAAGGATGTTTCACGTGGGTTGATCTGTAAGGTGTAATAAATCCCCTTTTGTTGAGTGCTGTACATACAATCTGTGCGCTTTCCAGAATCATCTTAACTACATGCTGATCACAGTGATAACGCGCACATAACTCAGTGTTAAGATCAAGTACGAAGATATTCATTTCTCTACAGGCAAGTGCACCGGGTCAGCTGCAGCGATCAAGCCGTCAGTCTGACCTGCATGTATGACTGCTGCTTGCGGTAATCGGGTTGGAAAACTCGTCCTCGGACAAGACAATTGATATATATACATATTTTTGCAGTAAAAGGCCTCTTGGCGAAGGTTTTATTCCATTATTCCCTGTGTTTAATTCATTCACAAATGTACAATTATCAGTGAGTATTTCATAAAAATATTTTAGAGGATAGATCAAAGAAGTGCCTGCAGGCTGCCGAGTGCCTTTTTACTGAGTACCCTGAAGCAGCTTTTCTACGGCTTCTTTTTCTTGGAGACTACCATAGCCAGAATTAAACCAATCGGCCCCAGCAGAACCCCGAGGGCAAACCAGGGATAAATGCTTCGGCCTTTGTTGTAAGCAATAATGGCACTGATGATTCCAAACCAGAACCAGATTACTATAAGTTCCATAAAATTCCCTCCGGAACGCTGAAGATTGTGCCCTTTTGCTCAGTATCTTTGCAGACACTCAATAAAAGCTTTAACTGAACAAGTTATATTGCCGTATAAGACAGGTTATAAAAGCATGGAAACACAATTAAAAGATCATTATAGGAAATGTGTAAAGAAAAGGGGTAATCCAGGATTGCCCGGGGCGGGAAAAACCAGACGCACCTGGCACCTCCGGGCATGAATTATCATTCGCCTTATAGAATTCCCAACAGTTTCAGCCCGTCATAAAAAAGGATAATTGCCAGTACACATAATGATAAACCAAGAAAACGCATTGTATATATATACGCATTGCCTGCTAAAAATGATCTGGATTTACCAACCAGTAAAGCTATCACAATTTTTGACCCGACAAGCAGGATATAAAAACTGCCGATGAAGGCAAAAGGGGCCAGAATGCCATGTTCCATTGCCCTGGCTACTGTTGGCGCCCCGACACCAAACCAGAATAGATATGGATGGGGATTTAATACGTTGGCTATTATTCCTTTTGTCCATGAGTTGGGCCTGATTCCCTGAGAATTCAATTCTATACCTTTCGTGCGTATACCCTGGCAGCCTAAATAAAAGACAAAAAAGCCGCCCATACACGAAATAATTCCTAACACATTATGAAAACCGGACAATTTTACCAATATTAATAAAGTCAAAATGACAATTGGAAAATCGGTAATTAGCGGGGCGAGGGCGATCTTAAAGCCAGCTCTTATATTGTGTTGAAGGGTTTCAGAAATTACCAGGGCAAGCAGTGGTCCCGGCGCAAAACCTGATGACAGGCCTAACAGAGATCCTATAACGAAGAAATTCAACATCTTATCCGGCTCTATAATCAGCTGTCAATTCAGTAGTTCACGGTCATACTGTCTTTCAAGCTCTTTATTTCGCCTGGCGGTCCTGTCTTTTAGGTCCTTATTCCCAGGTCTTCCCCTGCTCAATCACCTTATTATTTTATTATGATGCCTTTATTCCTGCTGTATGTGCCCGATACGGACGAGAAACCTATCAGGTGGAAAAACAGTATGCAGACCCTGATATCCTGTTCAGTCTATTGCTAAATTCCACTGTGACCAAAGCCGCCTTTGCCCCTTTCGCTCGCGGGCAGATCCTCCACTTCCTGCCATTTTGCCTGCCGGACTCTGGCAAGGATCATCTGGGCAATCCTCTGTCCTCTCTTTATGGTGACAGTCTCGGGTCCCAGATTAATCAGGCCGACTTTTATCTCGCCGCGGTAGTCGGCATCAATAGTGCCTGGCGCGTTGATTACTGTAAGACCATATTTGACAGCAAGCCCGCTTCGGGGCCGGATCTGGAATTCAAAGCCGTGCGGAAGGGCCACCGCAAGGCCTGTGGGAACCAGGCCTATTTCCCCGGAATGCAGATGAATATCGTGTTGGATGGCCGAGTACAAATCCATGCCTGCTGACTGTCTGGTTGCGTATTGCGGGAACGGCAGATCAACTGCATGTGGCAGGCGTTTAATCTTTATGTCTACAGACATTTCCTCCTGTGATCTGACAGCCACGGATTCTTTCACATTATGCTCAGGATCTGCCTGCAAAAGACCCTGACTGCCCTTCATAACTTCCGGTCTCTCCTTCCGGGATCGGCCCCAGGCATACCAGAGCAGAGCCCCCTCTCAAACACCGGGTTGCCATCTGCCTTATATCCTCAGGGGTGACTGCATTAATTTTGCGGATTACCTCGTCATAAGAGACAAATCTGCCCAGATTTATTTCATTTTTTGCCAGTCTGGTCATGCGACTGTCCGTGCTTTCAGCAGACAGCAACAATCCACCTTTTATGTGCTCTCTGGCGGCCTCCAGTTCGTCTTCTTCAATATATTGATCTGAGAGTTTTTTTAACTCCCTGTGCATTAGCTCCACTGTCTTGGCAAACTGTTTTTCAGCGATGCCCGCATAAATTCCCAGCATTCCGGTATCCCGAAACGAAGAAAAAAAGGAATAGACTGAGTAGGCGAAACCCCGTTTTTCCCTTATCTCCTGAAACAGCCTGGAACTCATAGATCCACCCAGGATGACGTTAAGCAAAAGGGCGGGATAGCGTTGAGGACCCGAAGAACACGGCCCTTCATAACCCATCAGCACGTGAAGCTGTTCCAGATCTTTTTCAATGAATTGGGTCCCGAGATGGGGTACCGGCCTGGAATAAAAAGAATGGCCGTTGACAGACACCAGACCTCCAAAAAGTTCATTGATTTTGTCCAAAAAAGATTCATGCTCCAGATTACCCGCGGCAGCGATCAGAACCTTTGGACCTACATATGCCTTAGCTATAAAATCTTTCAATATCCTGGAATTTATTGCACTGACGTTATCCAGGGTGCCGAGAATTGACCTTCCGAGGGTATTTCCTGGCCAGTAAAAGTTATTAAAAAGGTCATGTATCAATTCATCCGGAGAGTCTTCAAGCATCTTGATCTCCTGCATTATGACCTGACGCTCTCTGTCAACTTCCTTTTCATCAAATCTGGAATGGAGAAAAATATCAGCGAATAAATCCAGTGCCCTCTCTAGATGTATATCCAGCACCTTTGCATGAAAACATGTGATCTCTTTCGAAGTAAAGGCATTGGAAAAGCCGCCCATCTGGTCAAAGGCCTTGGCAATATCAAGGGCAGTACGCCGTTCAGTACCCTTAAAAATCATATGCTCGATAAAGTGAGAAATACCTGTGTTGCCGGCATCCTCATCCCGAGCTCCCACATTGACCCATACACCGATTGATACTGATCGTACATTAGGTATGTGTTCAGTAAGCACGCGAATGCCGTTTGAAAGTACAGACTTGTTATATTGCTGGTCCACTCTGGAGACAACTCCTACTCGTCGTTCATGGCAGCCCTGCGGCTGAGCTTGATCCTGCCTTGTTGATCTATACCTATGACCTTTACACGTACTTCATCACCTTCGGCCACTACATCCTTTACATTTTTCACATGCCTGTTTTCCAGCTGGGAAAT
Organism: uncultured Thermodesulfobacteriaceae bacterium; assembly: GCA_964585405.1. Lineage (GTDB taxonomy): Bacteria > Desulfobacterota > Dissulfuribacteria > Dissulfuribacterales > UBA3076 > UBA3076. The sequence continues at coordinate 13,065 of CAZPDU010000318.1, forward strand.
ATGGACCAGACCATCTGTACCGGGCATTATTTCCACAAATGCACCAAAGTCCATTATCTTTTTTACAGTCCCGACATAGATCTCTCCGATCTCAGGCTCTTTTGTGAGGGCCTTGATCCTTTTGATGGCATCTTCTGCTGCCTCTGCTGAAGAGGAAAATATGTTTACCTCGCCTGAATCATTTACGTCTATCTTTACGCCGGTTTCTGCTATTATGGCACGTATATTCTTACCCCCGGGACCTATAAGATCCCGGATCTTATCAGGATTAATATTGAGGGTAATGATCTTTGGTGCATACTGGGAAAGGTCTTTTCTGGGATGATCTATCACCTCTTTCATCTTGGACAGAATAAAGCGCCTTGCGTCTCTTGCCTGCATAAGCGCCTTGCCCAAAATATCACGGCTGATCCCTGAAATCTTAATATCCATCTGGAGCGCGGCAATACCTTCCTCGGTCCCTGCCACCTTGAAGTCCATATCGCCCATGTGGTCTTCATCGCCCAGGATATCTGAGAGTATTATGATGTCATCATTCTCCTTTATAAGACCCATGGCAACTCCCGCCACCATATCCCGAATGGGAATGCCTGCATCCATCATGGCCAGTGATCCCCCACAAACTGTGGCCATTGAGGATGAGCCGTTTGATTCCAAAACATCCGCCACAATGCGAATAGTATACGAAAAATCGTCTGCAGGAGGTATTACTCCGGCCAGTGCCCGTTCCGCCAGTACACCGTGACCTATATCTCTTCGTGCCGGACCCCTTAACGGCCTTACTTCACCTACACTGTAAGGGGTAAAATTATAGTGCAGCATGAAGTGTTTATACTGTTGTCCCCCAGGAGACTCGATCCTCTGCTCATCTTCGGAGCTGCCAAGGGTTGCCACTGCCAGCACCTGGGTTTCTCCACGCGTGAAGACGGCGGAACCGTGAGTGCGTGGCAGTTCGCCCACAGAGCATGAAATCGGCCTTACTTCTTCAAAAGTCCTGCCGTCAATCCGACGCTTTTCTTTTATGATCAAATTACGCATCAGATCTTTTTCAAGGATTTTCATGCAATCTGATATTTCCTGTTCACGTCCGGGATACTCTTCAGCCAATGCCTCCCATACCTCTGCTTTCAGGCGTCTTATTCCCTCATTTCTTTCGACCTTGAAGGGTATCTGTATGGCTGCCAGCAGCTTCTCCTCTGCAATTTCCCTGACCTTTTTGGTAAAATCAATATCTACATCAGGTTCGGGAACAGTTATCTTGGGTTTACCCGACTTTTCAATAAGTTCATCCTGAAGATCGAGTAAAGGCTTCAGAGATTCCTGTCCGAAAAAGATGGCATCCAGTACTTCCTGCTCTGAGAGCACCGCGCTCCAACCCTCTACCATAATTATCGTATTTCTCGTACCGGCAACAATTATGTTGAGATCGGAATTAGACAGCTGGGTCCTGGTAGGATTAACTATGAATCCGCCATCTACTCTTCCTACTCTAACTCCGGCAATAGGGCCGTCAAATGGTATGTCCGAGACACAAAGAGCTGCGGATGCCGCGGTAATGGCAACCACATCAGGATCCACCTCGGCATCCTCAGAAAGCACTGTTGCTATTATCTGGGTATCCAGGGCGTATCCCTTAGGAAATCTGGGGCGAAGGGGACGATCTATAAGTCTTGAAGTCAGAGTTTCTTTTTCACTGGGTCTTCCTATCTCCCTGCGGAAATAATTTCCTGGAATGCGACCCGATCCATAAAACCTCTCCTGGTAATCCACCATTAGTGGCAGATAGTCTATTCCTTCTCTGGTTTTACCAGAGGTTACTGCTGTCACCAGGACTACGGTTTCCCCCAGGCTGGCCAGAATGGCACCGTTGGACTGTTTGGCCAAACGTCCGGTTTCAAGGGATAAGGCCATGTCATTTATCTGTGTTTTTAATTTTATCATGTGTCTTGAGGTCCTGTATCATAAATAACCAAAGGAATTATGGTTCGGCTCAGAAATTTCGGTTTGAGATGCCGCTTCAATTTTCTAGTCATTACGATATGTGTTAACTGCTAATTATTCCCTGAATTTTTTGCCATGTATCTATTGCTTTTTGATCTGGACCATATTTCAAGGTCTTTGCAGTGTAATCGGTTATAAATTCAGTAAATTTAACCTGCTTCTGATATTGACTGTCCGGTTCCACTGAACATACTCTTCAATATTTTGCGCCGACTCTATTTTCCAAAACAGCAAAATTTTAGGAAAACATCGCAACTCCTGTTCAAAATATTGATAATAAGCCAATGAGAAACCTTAATAAATTCGTCATATCACTTGCGGATTCCAAGCTCCTTTATAATTTTCCTATACCGCTCCATATCCTGGTGCTTGAGGTAGTCGAGCAGTCTCCTCCTTTGGCCGACAAGTTTTAACAGGCCTCGTCTTGAGCCATGATCCTTTTTGTGGATTTTGAAGTGCTCAGTAAGATAGACAATACGCGAACTCAAAAGGGCTATTTGAACCTCAGGGGACCCGGTATCGGTCCCGTGGGTCTTGAAGCTCTCTATAATTTCTTTCTTGCGTTCTGGATCCAAAACCACCTATTTTTTCCTCCTTAACTATAACTGCGATTTGATATTTATCGTTTTAATTTGTAATAATACATTCTTTTGGCCAGACCTTTATGGGATGAAGTATTTTATGGCTACCTGACTCCCTCGCCAGGGGCCATGCCACCACGGACACCAAATCTTTTTCCTGCCGGCCCGAACCATTTTTTACGTAAGGCAGTCTGCAAAGAAGACGTAGATAAGGTAACTCCATATCTGACTCATGCACTTGCGATTCCATCAGCTCCTTGAGCCTGTCTAGAAAAACTGGATGCCCATTCCTCAACTCTGCTGCCATCTCATTATCTATCTCAATGGCTGGGATATGTGCCAGTGCCTTCTCAACAGGGATAAGGACATCTAAAAGCCTTTTACTTTTAACAACTTCATCCAGAGTCTCCATCTTCATGGCATTTTCTATGTTGAAAGGTCCGCTTTTAGTCCTTCGCAGTCTGGTCACATGGGCACCGCAACCCAGATTTGACCCCAGGTCATGTACCAGTGATCTAACATAAGTACCCTTTGAGCAGTGTACCCGAAAGTCCACTTCGGGCAGCCTCACCCCAAGGATCTCAAAGGAGAATACCTGAACCGGTCTGGATTCCTTTTGGACCATTATTCCTTGACGCGCAAATTTGTATAGTGGTTTACCGTTATGCTTTACTGCGGAAAATGGAGGGGGTGGCTGAAAGAGCCTGCCCGTAAATTCTTTGGCCGCCTTCTGTAAAAAGGTTTGGTCAAGATTCAAAGGTAAAGCCTTCTGCTCTGTGACTTTGCCCGCTGCATCATAGGTATCGGTAGCTACACCAAGGAGCATGGTGCCTTGATATATTTTGTGACCCGACATAATAAACTGGACGATCTTGGTAGCTCGTCCCAGACATATGGGCAATACTCCCGTGGCAAGTGGGTCAAGTGTACCTGCATGTCCGACTTTTTTGACCTTAAGCCTTTTGCGAACTCTCTGAACTATCTGGAACGACGTTGGTCCGAACGCCTTATCCATCACCAGGATACCATCAAGCATAGGCTGTTTCCGAATCCTCAAAACAGGTCTTTATTTTATCCAGCAAAATTGCTCTGACTTCATCAGCCGACCCGGTCTTGCGGAAACCTGCTGCGTTAAAATGCCCTCCGCCTCCAAATTCTTTTGCCAGCTTTGCCACATTAAAGAATGATTTTGACCTCAGGCTGACAGATACCTGTCCGGGATAGACCTCCTTTATGAAAACCGCAACCTCTACTGTATCTATACATCTAACATGCCCTACAAAGTCATCTGTGTCATGCTCTGTTGCTCCGCTAATGCGAAACATATCAGGAGTGGCCTGAAGAAAACCCACCTTGCCACGCGCCCTTACCTCAATGGTCCTCAATACAAGGCCCAGAAGGTGTTGTCTGGATAAAGAATAATTTTGATAAAGTTGATTCGCAACGGCATAAGGGCTTGCCCCATGTGCTACAAGCTCCATGGCCATCCGGAAAGCCGTCTCGTTCGTATTACTGTGACGGAAGCATCCGGTGTCTGACAATATGGCAGCATATAGGTTTGTGGCTATATCTTCTGTTATGGGCCATCCGAGTCCTTTTATTACCCACAGGACTATGGCCCCGGCAGCAAAAATGTCCGGAAATATACAATTTATACAATCAGGATATTTTATGTCCTGCTTTTGATCACAGAACGGGGCCTGACTCAAGTGATGATCCAGAATCACAATGAGTGAAGCTTGTTCTATTAATCTTTGTGCCTGCCTCCCGATCCTGTGAGGTTCATTGCAGTCAAGGATCACCAGAACAGTATTTTCAGGTAGCGGATTGGCCAATTCATTGACCAGATAATTAGAACCAGGAAGAAATCGAAGCGTATCCGGCACTGGATCTTCTGTAAAAAGGGTTACGTCTCTCCCGGCCCCTCTAAGGGCCAGCCCCAAGCCCAACAGGGAGCCCAAAGCATCCCCATCCGGTTTTACATGACAGGTCAAAAGGAGACGGTCAGCTTCATCGATGGCCCTTATCGCGGCCTTCAGCATCCCAGCTTTCTCAGATAAAATTTCAGTCACAAGGTCTCTCAACTCTCCGTCTGCTGACCGATCTTTACACTGGCAAGGAGCTTTTCTATCTTTTCCTGGTCATCCAGACTCCGGTCCAGTTGAAAGTGCAGTTCAGGTATCCGCCTGAGATCAAGACGGTGTCCCAGTGTTCTCCGTATGAAGCCTTTAGCCTTATTCAGCCCCTCCAGCACTGATTTTCTTTCAGATTCACTTCCAAGAACCGAAACAAAAAATCTTGCATGACAGAGGTCTTCCGAGACCTTCACCTGCATTATAGTCACCAGGCCCTGGATCCTTGGATCTTTAACCTCTCCCAGCAACATGTCTGCCATTTCTTTTCTGAGGAGATCCTCTACTCGTCTGGAACGAGGAAACATATGGGGCATAATTGCCTTCCTACTTTCCCATGTGAATAATTTCGATGTCTGTATCAATAATTTCTACCAGATACGTCCTTTCAATGAATTCCATAATTTTATCCAGGACGGAGTTCATTATTGGGTGGCTGTTTCCTATTGCCGATATACCAATTTCCGCCCTCTGCCAAACATCATTCAGTGCTATTTCTGAAATAGCTACATTGAAATGGCTCCGCACCTGCCCGATCAAACTCTTGACAACACGCCGTTTACCCTTTAATGAATGGCTTTCAGGCAATTTTACTCTGAGCCTGATTATACCCACGATCATTGATCGTCATCCCTCATTGTCCCCTTGAGACTTTCTTCAAAAAAGTCCACTAATTGAATACGGACATTGAAACAGGAAAGTCAAAATCGGGCAAAAATATCTACATTTTTTTATTCTTCCCGGTTTCACTTTCCATGACGGCAGATATGGGCTCTCCAAGGACCGGGGCTTCTTCTTCAATTATAAAGGCCTCAATAATGTCCCCTGTCTTTACGTCATTGAACCTCGCAAGGCTTATTCCGCATTCATACCCTGCCTGGACCTCTTTTGCATCTTCTTTAAAGCGACGAAGAGACGCTATTTTACCATTATAAACCACCACGTTATCTCTTAAGAGCCTGGCATGAGCATTTCTCTGTATTAAGCCATCCAGTACATAGCTGCCTGCCACTGTACCGACTTTGGCAATATGAAAGACATCACGCACCTCAGCGCGTCCCAGGGTTTTTTCTTTATAAACAGGCTCTAATAGACCAACCATAGCGTTCTTGATTTCCTCTATGGCATGGTAAATGACATCCAAAAAGCGGATATCCACATGTTCCTGCTCGGCCAAAGTCTTTGCCTGTGGGCTCGGCTTTACATTAAAACCTATGATGATTGCATTTGAAGCCGATGCCAGCAGAACATCGGATTCAGTGATAGCTCCGATACCGCTTCTGACAAAATTCACCTTTATCTCTTGAGTACTGAGTTTGCGTAATGCCTCTGAAAGGGCCTCTACAGATCCCTGAACATCGGTCTTTAGGATTATATTGAGCTCCTTGAGTTCTTCCTCTCGAAGTTTTTCAAAAACATTTTCCAGACTCACCTTGCTGCTCTTGGCCAGCTCTTGCTCTCTGCTTTTGCCTTGACGATACTCAGATACCTCCCGGGCCTTTTTGTCGTCAGAAAGTACTATGAATTCATTTCCTGCCTCAGGTACTCCCGATAGACCCTGAATTTCCACAGGCATAGAGGGTCCGGCAGCCTTTATACTTTTACCCTTGTCATCAAACATGGCCCTTACTCTGCCGTGGTGTATACCACAGACCAGGGCGTCACCTGTATGCAATGTCCCTTCCGAAATCATAAGGGTAGCCATAGAACCACGCCCTCTGTCCAGCCTTGCCTCTATTGCATGACCCCTGGCAGGGCGATTGGGATCTGCCTTGAGCTCCATAACTTCGGCTTGAAGGGCCATCATCTCAAGCAATTCATCTATCCCTGTCTTTTCTTTGGCTGAGATATTGATGCAAATGGTGTCACCACCCCAATCCTCTGGAATCAATCCGATTTCAGCGAGCTCACCTTTTACCTTTTCCGGATTCGCGCCTGGTTTGTCAATCTTGTTGATTGCAACAATTATAGGCACTTTGGCAGCCCTTGCGTGATCTATGGCCTCACGTGTCTGAGCCATTACTCCATCATCCGCTGCCACCAATAGTATCACGATATCAGTAACCCTGGCCCCGCGAGACCGCATGGCTGTGAACGCTTCATGGCCTGGAGTGTCTAGAAAGACCACTTCCTGGCCGGATGGAAGCGTCACATGATACGCGCCTATGTGCTGCGTGATGCCCCCTGCTTCCTTTGTAGCCACATCCGCCTTGCGAATGGCATCCAGAAGCGAAGTCTTTCCATGATCTACATGACCCATGATTGTTACCACAGGGGGCCTTAGCACAGGCTCGCCTTTCGGAGCATCCTCCAGGTGTACCAAGTCTTCAGCAACGGACTTCTTCTCCAGTTCATAATCAAATCCGGATGCCACGATACTGGCTACATCGTAATCAATGTACTGATTTACCGTTGCCATCACGCCCAGCCCCATGAGCTTCGTTATAACGTCGCTCGCCTTGACACCCATACGTTTGGCAAGTTCACCCACTTGAATCGTGTCATATACGGCAAACTTTCGTTTGCTTGCCTTTGGAGGCACAGTTCCGGACTTTTGTACGTGCTCTTTCTTTTTGCCGGAATCGCCAGGGACCACTGGAACTACTGTCTTCTTTCTATCGGATAATATAATATCCGTCTCTTCCGCCAGAATTTTGCCTATATGTTTCTTTTTTCCCTCTCGCTTGGGAGTAATTCTGCGCTTTTTGAGCGATTCTCCCAAATCCGACATATGGACTACTCTCTTGCCTTTTTTTTTGGTCTTTTTTCCGGAAACTTCAGAAATATCAACGAAAGGAACTGACGATTCTACCGCAGGTAATTCTCTATCAGAAGGCTGTTCTGCCCGAGAAACCGGGCTTTCAGATATGTTGTCCGGCTGCTGAGGGATTTCAATCTTAGGACGGTCAAGAATCTTTACAAAGCTTTTGCGTTTAGCCGCCTTAGTCCTTTTTACAGTCCTGGGTTTAGGGGCAGGCTCAGGCAGATCAGGTTGTTTTTCAGTATGGGACTCCTCCAATATTTCCGTTGAGGTCTCAGTTACTTCCTGTGCTGATTCGCTTTCCAACTGTTTTTCTTCAGCAACTACAGCTTCCGCCTCTCTCTTAACATCCTTATCTTCCTTGACAACAGAAATAAACTCTTCAGCTTTTTCTTCCATTACCTCAGCCCTTTTCACGGACATCCCGGTAACGCCCTTCTTTTCAGCTTCAGTTGGAGGAACTATCTTTTTTAGAGTAATTTTTCGATGTCTGAGACGCACCGTAATTTTGGGCTCGACCTCTTGTTCTTTCATTTCCGGTGCACTTACTTCGTCCTTGAGCTTGCGTCGGATATCCTGGACCTCATAGTCTTCAAGTGTACTCATATAGTTCTTGATATTGTAGCCAATATCCATAATCTTGGCTGCCATCTCTTTGCTGGCTATTCCAAATTCCTTAGCCAGCTCATGGACTCTAATTTTAGCCATGCCTGTCTTTAACCCCCGGCAAAGTAACTCTTCTCAAAAAAGCCTTTAGGCCCTCATATTTTAGTACATTCTGATCTGGCCTATTCATTTTTTGTCTTTGCTACCACCTATTTTAAACTCTGTTTAAGGATACCCCACCTGCTACAACGTTTCAATTTCTTCAAGTCACCCTGTAGCTGCTGCAAGTAAATATGTCTCGTTAACCTGACAATAAATCTTATTACTGATGATACCGCAAACATTTTGAAGCATGGTCATTACTCACAATCTTTTTGCGGTGTGCGCAAAACACCTTGAACAGAGTTAGATCCCTGATCCTCTGTCTTCTTTTCCGTCTCAGACAAAACCTCTTTTTCAATACCAGTCTCTTCACTGGTATCTATTTCTTCAAGCGGCACACTCTCTCTATCAATTTCCTTTTTCTCTATCAGCGTTTTTGCTTCTTCCACCAATGAACCTATCAATTCTGCACTCAAGTTGGTTCCCTGTGAAAGTTTATCAGGATCAGCCCGGGCCAAAAGTTCAAGTGAGGTGACGCCCAAGTCATAGATTTTGTCCGCGATATTCTCTGACATCGGGGATATCTCTAATAATGAATAGTAGTCAGGGTCCTGGTAGTGTTGATAACGGGTCTCACTGCGCACATCTATTCTCCAGCCCATGAGCTTTGCGGCAAGACGCACGTTTTGCCCCTGACGTCCGATGGCAAGAGAAAGCTGATCATCCGGCACGATGACTTCGAGTGCCTGATTGGAATCATCTACTATAACCCTGGAACATTCAGCAGGGGCTAAGGCATTATAAATATACTTTGCCGGATCAGGGCTCCAGGGCACTATATCTATTTTTTCGCCCCTAAGTTCCTGCACTACTGCCTGGACCCTTGAGCCTCGCATCCCCACACAGGCCCCTACAGGATCCACATCAGACTCCCTGGAGCTGACAGCGATCTTGGATCTGCTTCCAGGCTCTCTGCTTACCCCCATAATCTGGACTATCCCATCGGAGATCTCCGGAACTTCCAGCTCAAAAAGCTTGATCAAGAAATCCGGATGGGTCCTAGATAAAATAATCTGATGCTCCCTTTGCGTATCTTTCACTTCAATTATATAGGCACGGATCCGGTCACCACGACGGTAGCTTTCGCTTGAAATTTGCTCGCATGTGGGCAGTATCGCCTCTGTTCGTCCGAGATTGACTATGACATTGCCCCTTTCATAGCGCTGGATAATACCGTTTACAACTTCGCCTTTGCGCTCTTTGAATTCCTCATAAACAAGATCCCTTTCGGCGGTCTTCATCTTCTGTATGATGACCTGCCTTGCTGACTGAGCAGCTATTCGCCCCAAGGCTGAAATATCCATCTTGGTGCCTATGCAATCCTCCAGTTCACATTTGGAGTCAAGCCCTCTAGCCTCTTCCAGAGAAATTTCTGTTTCCTTGTCGTGCACCTCTTCTACCACGGTACGATACTGAAATACCTCTATTTCGCCCTGGGCACTGTTAAAATCGACTTCCAGATCGAGACGTACACCGTAGCGCTTTTTGACGGCCGACTTGATTGCCTCCTCAAGGGCAGCGATAAGAACATCACGATCCAACCCCTTTTCCCTGCTTACCTGATCTATGATCATCTTGAGTTCTGAACCCATATTTTATTCCTTATATTCGATTAGGAATAGAGCAGTTAAAATAAACAGAATAACCTCTATTTCCTGAATCAATGCACCTAAATAATGTCTAGCCGTGCCTTGGCCACTAACTCAAAAGGAATGGAAAAGACCATTTTTTCCGAAGAAATTAATATTAAATCATCTCTTATCCCGTTTAAAATGCCTTTAAAATTTCTGCGGCCGTCTATTAATTCTCTGCTTTTGATCAAGACTTTCTGACCGGTAAAACGTGCAAAATCATCCTTCTTTTTAAGCGGTCGATTAATCCCCGGAGAAGATACCTCCAAATTATATGATCCTGGTACGCAATCCTTCGCATCCAGCAAATCACCTGCCAGATGACTGATATCTGCACAATCGTCAGCTGTAACTCCGCCCGGCTTGTCTATAATAAGCCTCAAGACTACTCCCGAAGGCTCTCTTCCATATTCCACGTCTATCAATTCCATGCCGGTATATCCCAAAACCGGTTCAACAAGGGCCTTTACGGCCTCTATTTGTTGTTCCTTATTAATTTTTTTAAGCACCATAAAAAAATAAAGTGGGCTTAGCCCACTCCATTAGCAGAGAATTATTGATATTTATACCTCACTACCCAAATACCAAAAACCCCCACTAATTGAAGTAAACATCTGCCTCAGCCGATCCAACATCGACATGAGCAGGCACAAACCTCAAAAAGGGTTGGAGCGGGCGACGGGGTTTGAACCCGCGACCCCAAGCTTGGGAAGCTTGTACTCTACCAGCTGAGCTACACCCGCCTGTAATCTAAACTCATATTAAGAATGAAATAGAAAATGTCAAGAATTTCGAGAAGGTATCAGCGCTGAAGCATACATAAAACCAATAGAGACATACACTCTTATTGGTTTTTTTCATTTTAATCTGACCAGTGTCTACGAAATCACACTAAAAATCAAATGTCTCTCCCTGCTTTCACTAAAGACCTCACATCCACAGACTTACTGTGTAACCGGATTACAACTGCCATAACAATCCTTCTATCCATTTTTAAATATTATATCAGCATACTGAATTTCTTTAAAGACCACCATGCCCCAAATTATCAGTATGGTAAAGCCGTTTCCGTCGCCCTACTTTCCTGCATTGAGCAACCCTATAATCCTTTCCAGATCCCGGACTGACCGATAACGTATTTCCAGCCTGCCGCCCCTTGTTGTTTGCACTATTTTTACTTTATAACCAAGCCTGCGCGTCAGATCTTCACAGAGATTTCTGATATCAGGATCTTCCCTCTGCCCTCTTATAACTGCACCTCTTCCTTTAGCTAATCTGCGGGCCAGCTCCTCAGCCTGTCGCACAGAAAGATCTTTTTTTATTATCTGGTCTCTTAACTCCTTCTGGCTTGAAGGATCTTCCAGCATCAGAAGGGACCTTGCCTGACCCATGCTCAACCGGCCGTCAAGCAGGTCTGCTTTAGCATAATCCGGTAATTGTAAAAGCCTCAGAAAATTGGCCACAGTAGGCCTTTCCCTTCCAACTTTTGAGGCCACCTGGGACTGTGTAAGTCCCAGTTCATTAATAAGTCTGCTATAGGCCATAGCCTCTTCCAGGGGATTCAAATCCTCTCGCTGAATATTCTCTATCAGTGCCAGTTCAAGCAGTTCGTCGGGGCTCAAGTCTTTTATGACGACAGGGACTGCCTTAAGCCCGGCCTTTTGGGCTGCCCTCCACCGCCTTTCTCCAACTATTAACTCATAAACCCCGTCAACTTCCCAGACCACCAGGGGTTGAAGGATACCCTTCTCCTTGATGGATCTGGCTAAGCCCTCAAGGGAATCCTGATCCATATGCTTGCGTGGCTGATCAGGATTTGGCCTTATCTTTTCTATGGGACAAAGAAAAAATCCTGGACTTTCTAAATCATATATGTCTTCGGTGGAAAGAAGGGCGCCAAGACCTTTACCTAATCCTCCCTTGAGCTTCATCATTACCTCCTCTGACAGCACAGAAACTCACGGGCCAGAGCCAAGTAACTCTCTGCCCCTTTGGATCTCGGTTCATAAGAAAATATCGATTTCCCGTGACTCGGACTCTCACCCAGTCTTACATTTCTGGGAATGGTCGTCTTGTAAACAAGGTCCCCGAAGTGTGTCCGCACCTCACGTGCGACATGAAATGCGAGACGAACGCGGTAATCATACATGGTAAGCAATAGTCCTTCAATGCGGAGCTTGGGATTGAAATTGTGTTTCACAAGCCTTATAATCTTAACCAGTTGACTCAAGCCCTCAAGTGCGTAGTATTCACATTGCATCGGAATAATTACGGAACTGGAAGCACTCAGGGCATTTATGGTGATCAGCCCCAGAGAGGGTGGACAGTCCAGTATTATATAATCAAAGGAAACCAAAGGAGCTAAAAGTTCCTTCAGTATTCCCTCTCTGTTTTTACGTCCTGCCAGATCCACATCTATTCCCACTAGATCCATATTTGAAGGAATAATAGAAAGATTGGCAATTGACGTAGGCTGTATTACTTCGTCTATACCGGCCAGACCAAGGATGGCGTGATAAAGGTGCTTTGCCAGCCCCTTTTGGGCAAATCCAAGGCCGCTAGAAGCGTTTCCCTGTGCATCACAATCTACAAGCAATACAGACCTGTTGAGAATGGAAAGGCCTGCTGCCAGATTAACTGCGGTTGTGGTTTTGCCTACGCCTCCCTTCTGGTTGGCTATACATATTATCTTGGTCTTTTGTAAAGATGCTTTTGTCATCATTTTTGCACAAAACTAACGCATGCTTAAACCACGAATCAAAGGTAGTTTACAATTTTTTGTCACCATATTTTGACAGCTGAGCCAGAAATTTGGGGAAAACACAAAGACGTAAACGCATCGCCTGATTTCAAATTTTGAATTCATGGTTTCAAAATCTGCATTCAAAGCGATAATGCACGCCTTATGAAAAAAATGTAAACTGCTGAATGAAAGACACCAAACTAACTTTAAGTACTATAATCGATTTTAGGAGAATTAAGCCATAGCAAAAATTTTTGGAAACATCCAGGGCCTGACACCTTCAGAGCGCAGGGGCCTTGAGCGCCTCTTCCGCAGAAAAATACCCCCAGATAAGTTGTTAACCCCTGAATTAGCAAGGACCTTAACCGAGATCTCAGGCCCTATGACCAGGCAAGTAGGGGTCATAGTAAACCGAAAAGGTATAATACGCCACGTCATGCTGGGTAATCACCACGGTATAATAATACCAGATATAAGCTTATACCGCAGGGGATATGGCCGTTTAAAGGGGCTGCGGTGCATTCATACTCATTTTAACAAAAATGAAGGAATAAACACCGAGGACCTCTCTGATCTTGCCCTCCTCAGACTGGATGGCATGATTACTATCGAGACTAAAGAATGCCTGCCAGGCCAAGTGTGTTTTGCCCATCTTCTGCCCCCTAACCACGAAAACCGGCATTGGGAAATACTTACTTTCCGACATCCCGGCGTAATAGATTTACATTTCTCTGAATTCATACAAGAACTTGAGGGAGAAATACAAAAATTCCAAGATAGATTGTCTTCCAGAAAACAGGAGGAACGGGCGATTTTGGTACATGCAAGTCAAAGTCCTCGCTTTGAAGCAGAGCGGTCTCTTGCAGAACTTGAGGAACTCGCCCGCTCATCAAATGTGGAAGTTCTGGAAAAAATCTGGCAGCGTGTTCCTCGCTATAATCCCGCACACCTGCTCGGCAAAGGAAAACTTAGGGAAATCCTGATAAAGGGCCTTTATCTGGGAGCCACCATGGTAATCTTTGACCAGGATCTCGGGGCCAAACAGCTAAGCAACATTGCCAGAATGGTAGATCTCAAAGTCATAGACCGTACCCAATTAATCCTGGACATCTTT
>CAZPDU010000319.1:0-13119 GCA_964585405.1 uncultured Thermodesulfobacteriaceae bacterium
CCGCCCTTATACACTAATTTCTCAAGGGGTAGGTGTCTCACTTACATTGACACAGAGGGTGAGAGGCCGGAGACAGATCGACGGATGCATCAAGAGTTGCGTTCCTTCCAACAGCGAATTCTTCAACGAACTGATCAGCCGCAGCCTTTCAAACCGCCGACACGAGGATTCGTCAGGCAAGCCTCCTCTTGAAAAAGCCTGTCCTGTCCTGGCATTGCTGGCATAGAGCTGAAACGGTGTATTCGAGTTTCGCGGAGGTATTCCTGAAATCCGCCGCGGGGCGATTGCACAAGATGCAGGTTTGATGGACCTTTGCTCTTGCATAGTCGTCTCTATAAGTCGGTCTTAAGAAAACCTCATTCAGGGAGAATGTTTCAGACATAGTTCACCTCCATAGCCTGCATAGGAGAGGTGGGACGCTCTTTTGAAATTCAACAATTTGAGGCTCGAAGAAAAGTTGCTTAACTTTTGAAGAGCATCCCTTTCCACTTCCTTACGGTTCTGAAGTGCTAACTTGGTCACGGACTGGCCACACGACTCCTGGGAAGCTAATCTTGCTGTCTCCCCCAAATAAAGCTGATTCATTCAGTCTAAAATCTTGCAAAGTCGCTCCGTCGCCAAATGACAGGTACCAAGCGTGTTCCGGAGCACTTTGAACCGTAGTGGATGACCATATCTGATACCCTCCAGACGTGAAGGGGGCTGATTCGTCGATGGAGTAATTATAACTACTAAAATCGACGAGGCTTTGTAGCTCCTTCACGCTAGGTAAACGCCAATCACCTCGGCTGCTACCATCCGTGAGACTACATGATCCACTTTCCAAAGTTTTTACGGTGTCTAAGGCTTGTTGCCAAGAACTCCGAGGATAACATGAGACGTCTTTGAGCCAAACTAGGCCGGTCAGGTTATCAGTGAACGTCCCGTCCTCGTTATCGCTAAACCGAGGGGTGGGCCAGGGGACACCTGCCCGTACTTCTCCATCCTGTCCCGTTCCTGCACAATCGATTAAATTCCCGTCCTCATCCCAACACTCAGTCTGCCCAGTCTGCATAACCGGGGTGTGAGTTTGCAGGAAGTCAATCTGTTCGTCCATGTAAGCGATCTGATCATTCAGCGCGACAATTTGTCCCTCCAAGCCAGCAATCTGAATATCTCGTGTGACAATTTGTCCTTGTAGATCGACGAGCTGATCATCTCGTGCCACAATCTGTTCTTCCAGGTCGGCAATCTCAGCATCTCTGGCTGCGACTTGTGCCTCCAGCTCAACTATTTGTTGTTGCAGGGATTCGATTTGAGCGAGTAGGCCTGGGATTCCTGGATTGTCCGGTATTCGAGGGGGTGCGTCCGCAGCATGGGATGATGAGACGGCCAAACTCCACATAACAAGACATAAACAGAAAAGAATGAACATTCTCAGACAGCATGTGGATAAAGTTCCTATTTTCTTCATAGCAATCCTCCTTTTTGATAGAAAATAGATTGTTGAATGTTCCAGGCGTTCCTGTTGCTTCATGGAAGCCTGGGGGTCGGACCTGCGGTGTACAAGAGCCCCCACAGTAGAGAATCTCTCTTTGTCGCAGCATCCCCCTTTTTCCGTTTCCCTGTTGCTCCGGCATCATTTCATGATTTTCACGCAATCGCGGTCCTCGAATGCTGTACAATCATTGAGGCTGCCGGTGATGATGAGTTGAATTGTCTCTCCTTTCACCTCGTCCAGTTCGAGCGTTCTGACCAACTCCAGCTTGTCGAACTTGAGTGTCAGGTCGGTGATACCTTAACCCTCTGCGGTCCCGCATTCGCAATAATATGCTCCCGCAATGCTTTCTTTTTATTTCGTGTACTGCTTTCCGACTTTTTACTGTCCGTGCTTTTGCTTCGGCAAGATTTGCATCTACTGTTGCTTGTTCTGCAAACCATTTGGCAGCCAGGTTATCTTTTCTGTATAGCTATGAATATTCAATATATTTTTGTTTCCAAAGAAAATCAATCCTGTTTTGTTTATACATCATATTTCGCTTTTAAAGCGCTGTTTTTTATTTTTCCGCTTTGTTTCGCCTTTTGCGATACCTTCAAATATAGATCTGATCCTTTTATTAACCTCACAACTCTCCCCCGTCTTTTTTACTCGATTGACAATTTCCGACTATAGAGACCGCAAATTGTCCCCCTCTTTTTGCCACTGGTTGAGCAGGCACTGGCAACAAACGCTCAATTGCGGCTTGGTGGAGTTCGAGAACACTGCCATGCCCGAAGCCTTACCTGTTTATCATCCCAGAGACGCGACCCAGTCTCCAATATGGAATATCCTACATAATAACTATGAGGAGTTTAAGACAAACTATAACGAAAGCCACGAGAAACAGTACGGCTTCTTCCGTTCTGTTATTGATGAGGTAGTCCAGAATTACCTGAAATGCTGAGACCTGAAGGAAGGCTTCGCCAGGGTCCGGTGCAAAAAACCAGACTGTCGCCATGAATATTTGCTGGTATTCAGTTGCAAGGGACGGTGGTTCTGTCCAAGCTGTCATTCCAAAAAGGTGGTCAAGTTCAGAGAGGATGTATGTAACAATATTTTATATCCGTTACCGCACAGGCGGTTTGTATTCAGCATACCTATTCTTCTCCGTGGGAGATTTTGGGCCCACAATGCAGCGCGTTCTACTAGTCAATCTCTCGCCAATCTCTGTAAAGCGATTTCCTATCAGCCTATCAGCTTTCCTATCAGGAGCCTTGACACAATTAACCCTGACTATTAAAAATCCGCTTCATGGCAAATATAAAAGATCTCTGTTTTGATAAGGGTAACGGCCTGCTGCCTGTTATAGCCCAGGACCATGAGACAGGTGAGGTGCTCATGCTGGCCTATATGAACAGACAGGCATGGGAAAAGACTCTGGAAACAGGCCGGGTCCACTACTGGAGCCGCTCCAGGGACAAACTGTGGCTAAAAGGTGAGACCTCCGGACATGTTCAGTTACTGAAGGCCGCTTATGTTGACTGTGATCTGGATACAATACTGGTAAAGGTGGAACAATTGGGCGGTGCGGCCTGCCATAAAGGTTACAGGAGCTGCTTTTATCGAAAGGTCCAGGGTGATTCCCTGGTTACTATTGGAGAGCCTGTTTTTGATCCTAAGGAGATTTATAAAAATTGAACCAACTTAAACTGGGTATACCGAAGGGGAGTCTTGAAAAGGCAACAATTGATCTCTTTTCAAAATCAGGGTGGCGTATAGAGGTCCATCACAGGAGCTATTTCCCCAGTATAGATGATCCCGATATAGTCTGCAGCATCTGCAGGGCCCAGGAGATGTCCCGTTATGTTGAGCAGGCAATTCTCGACGTGGGCATTACAGGCCGCGATTGGATTCTGGAGAATGATTCGGATATTGTTGTCGTGGCGGATCTTATATATTCTAAGGTAAGCAAACGTCCTGCCCGATGGGTCTTGGCCGTACCAGCCGACTCCCCTTATCGTTCCATCAAAGACCTTAATGGAAAGAAGATAGCAACAGAGCTTGTCAACTTTTCTAAGCGTTATTTTTCAGAGCGTGGAATAGACGTAAAAGTTGAGTTTTCGTGGGGGGCCACCGAGGGAAAAGTCGCATCAGGGCTTGCCGACGCCATCGTCGAGGTTACAGAGACCGGAAGCACCATCAATGCCCATGGACTTATGATCATAGGAGAGCTGATGGAGTCCAACCCCCAGTTGATAGCAAACAGACATGCATGGGAAGATCCCTGGAAAAGAAAAAAGATCGAGCAGATATCAACGCTTCTGCAGAGCGCTTTGCGGGCGGATCGTCTTGTAGTGCTCAAGATGAACGTTCCCAAGGAAAGGCTGGGGGCAGTGGTGGATATACTCCCCAGCCTCAATGCCCCTACGGTTTCTCCGCTCTATAAAAAGGAGTGGTGCTCTGTGGAGACGGTAATAAACGAGGCTGAAGTGAGGGAGCTTATTCCACGGCTTATGGCAGCAGGTGCTCAGGGAATCATAGAGCATGCCCTCAACAAAGTCCTTTAGATACAGTGGCAGAAAGAATAATCAAGACTGCCTTTATTACAAGCGTTTATAAGCTTTCTCAGCTTCCTTCTTCGGGCCTGCCGGAAGTGGCGTTTGCTGGCAAATCCAATGTAGGTAAATCCTGCCTTCTGAATCGCCTCCTGGGGAGGCACAATCTGGTAAAAGTCAGTTCAAGACCGGGTTTTACCCAGTGCTTGAACTTTTTTCTGGTCAATGATTCAGTTTATTTTGTTGATCTCCCCGGCTATGGATTTGCAAAGGCCCCGAAACACGTACAGGAAAAGTGGCGCAGGCTTGTAGAGGGCTATGTCGGGGGCAGGAAATCTCTTGAGGGAGTGGTATGCATCCTTGATATGAGGAGGGTTCCAGACCAGCTGGACCTTGATCTTTTGGGCTATCTGCATTCCCTGGGTAAACATATATGGTTAGTCCTTAACAAGGCAGATAAAATATCTCAGCCTAAAAGGCAGAGACAGCTACAGGCTATTCTTCAAAGGCTTCCTGGATTTATTGATAAACCCCTTATTATTTCCGCCCGTACAGGGGAGGGTGTTCAAGCCCTTATGGAAGCTATTTGGTTGCGCTTAGGTCTACAATAATGAGGAAAGATTAGATCTCTAAAGATTCAGATGTCAATTACAAGATAATGCGCAGCCTTTGCTTCAAAATAGCCTGTATTTTCAAAGTCAGTTTATATAAGTTCAGTTCCTGTCCCTTTATTTCTTTAACACAATATGTTTTCTGTTTTCGCCTTTATTTTTTTCTTCTCTTATTATGTCCAGATTGTTACGCACTACTTCAATCGCCTGGCTCATAGCATCTGTCTCTACCAGCACGCAGACGAATTTTTTTAATAAATGAGGAAGACCCAATCCAAATTCTCGACCAACCAACGCATCCAGGTCTTTAAAAATTGCAGCTTTGGCTTTAGCCATTTCTGGAGTTCCAGGTTTCAGGGCCTGATTACCGCTGAAATCAATATTCTTTCTTTGCTCAATTAATTTCTCTCCCTCTTTATAAAACCTGTAGAGATAAAAATATTGGGCATCGCCCGCATGACCATTGTTCAAATTTTCGCCGTCGTCCGTGGGAAAAGCTACCAGCAATTCCATACTTATATCTCCTTTCTGCTTAATATCTACTCGAATATTTTCCATTAAATAAAACCTTATGAGAGAGCAAAGTAAAGATGCCTCTTCGGCAAAAGTGATTAATTGAGACCTATAGGAAGACGTTTATTTGAATAGCACAGAGAGCGTCCGGTGAGGGTCAGGCGGTGACACGATGCGTGACTCACTGCAGACTTTTTTGGATTATTTTTTCTTTCTGAAATACGCCGGTAGATGTCAGCCCGTAAAACAAATTAAGAATATAGAATAGAAGAGCAAATGCTGATAAAATTGCTAATAATTTCAGCATGGTTTTCGTCTTGAAATAAAAAAGAACGGCGATAATGCCCATAATTATAATCGCAATAATGGGCTCCGATTTCAGCAGTTCAATACCTCTCAAGATTAATTCTTTAAGTTCCATAAAATTAGTTTTGGAGATGAACTATTCAAGCCCCTAATGCATATTAAAAAGCACAAAAAAGGCGGCTAGATGAAACTAACCGCCTGAAATTACTGGTGCCGGAGGCGAGAGTCGAACTCGCACGGGCGCAAGGCCCACGGGATTTTGAGTCCAGCGCGTATACCAATTTCACCACTCCGGCAATTCATTTTTCTGATACCAAAACCAAACATCGGTGTCAATCAACAATTCTGTGAAAACAAATCCTGGATTCGATCCCAGACCCTCTCAGCCACCCCTTCCTTGTGCAAAAGGGGCAGGTACTCAACATCTCCATCAGAGGATACGATTAAGACTCGGTTGTTTAATACATCAAAGCCGCTGTCAGGCCGGGAGACATCATTGGCAATCAGCAAATCCGCTCCCTTGAGCCTTATTTTTTTTATGGCCTGTGCTTTAAGATCCTGGGTCTCTGCACAAAAGCCAACGATTATCTGTCCGTCCCTGCGATCTTTTACCAGCTGAGACAAGATGTCAGTTGTCCTTACAAGATCTACTCGCAGTTGAGAAGAGTCCTTTTTGATTTTCTGATCGGCTTTAGAGGCAGGGGCATAATCGGTTACTGCGGCAGTCATAATTATTACATCAGCTTCTTGCGAAAGTTTGCTTATGGCGTCTCCCATTTCACGGGCGGTTTCGACGGGGCAGAGCTTTGTCTCAGGAGGAGGTGGGAGTGAGACAGGACCACTCACAAGAGTCACCCTCGCACCGCGTCTGACTGCAACCCTGGCTACAGAATACCCCATAAGTCCTGAAGAGCGATTGGAGATATATCGCACAGGATCCAGATATTCTCTGGTGGGCCCGGCAGATACCAGGACATTCATCCCCTTCAGTGTCTGTAGAGTCGTTGCCTTTAATATAGCTTCCTTAACAACGTACCACTCTGCCAGTCTTCCCTGCCCTGAATCTCCACAGGCCGTTTCTCCTGTCTCCGGCTCTATTACTCTATAGCCAAGTGTTTTAAGGCGTTTTATGTTCGTCTGAGTCGCAGGGTGTGCATACATGGCAGGATTCATTGAAGGGAAAAAGAATACAGGGCCTGAGAATACCAGAAGTAATGTGGAGAGAAAATCATCTGCCAGACCATTTGCCGCTTTGCCTATTATATTTGCTGTAGCGGGCAGCACCAGAAAAAGGTCGGCAGATTTGGCAAGCTCTATGTGGGGGATCTTTTCCGCACCCTCTCGGCAAAATAGATCCGTATATACCTTTTCACCTGTAAGGGCTGCGAACGTAATAGGCGACAAAAATTCAGTTGCATGGCAGGTCATCACTGGTATTACCCGTGCACCCAATGAACGGATCTTCCTGGAATAATCAGCCGCCTTATACGCGGCAATTCCACCGGTTATTCCGAGAAGGACTGTCTTTTCCCTTAATGGTTTATAGGATAATGCCTTTTCTGATAAGATCTCAGAGACGTTAATCCGTTTTATATTATCACTGGCCAAGTGGTTTGCTCACCCAAATCTGAACCTCAGTTTTGAAACCCATTGATCCCTCGTATAACTGTATAAGACAATGGGAGTTGCCCCCTTTGGAAAATGCGAGAAAGCTCCGCTTGGCGTTCAACGTACCTTCCAATACCCAGCCATGACTGGGCATAGATTTTATGAAAAATTCCACCAATGAAACTACGGTTATTCTGCCCTTATATATCAACATTCCACCCTGGAAGCCCGATGTCTTAATAATCATTGTCTTATCTTCCACCTTTTCAAGTTCTATGGGAATAGGGATGTCAGGAAATTCATAAGTGATATTTGTGCTGTCAGAACTTATTACATTTTCAGAGAGTCCCTGAGAGGATCCTTCCTGCCCTGTACCAGTCTGCGCACAGGAAGTAATCAGAAAAAATGACAGATAGAAAATTAAGGCCGTAATGAAAAAGACAACTGATAAATTCCTGTTAAAACGCATTTTAAATCCTCCTATACTAGTTATTTTTCAAATATTATCATTTCTTCAAGCGGTTTGCGGGTCGAAGTCTGTTCCCTGTGTGCTGGGTGGCCCAGGGCCAGGACTGCCATGAGTGCGAAATTTTCTGAAAGACCCAGAAGGTGTCGAACTTGATCGGAATTCTTCAGAATTTCTCCCAGCCAGACCGCTCCAAGGCCCAATGAATAAGCGGCGAGAAGCATATTTTGAATACAGGCACCAATGGCCTGATAGTCTTTTAGTTCATTGTATGAGGCATCTCTGTCGATAAAGACCGGAATCAGTGCCTTGGAACCTTCTATAACTTTTTCGTAACGTGTCAATTTGGCAATCTTGCTCTTTAGATCTTTGTCCGTTACTATTGCGAAACGCCATGGCTGATTGTTAAGACCCGAAGGTGCCCATGTACCTGCCCTGATAATTTGCATAAGCGTTTCGTGCTCTACACTGTCAGCGGTAAAATCGCGCACACTCCTTCGTTTATGTATGGCATCAAATACCGGATTCATGAAACAGACCTTCAGTCATTAGGCATCCTTCACGACAAATCAAAAATAGTTTACACTTTGTTGATCTTGTATTTTGGCAGTGAAATTTGAAACTTGAAATTGGGAAAAACACAAAGATGTAGATGCGTTACCTCATTTCAAATTTCAAGTTTCGACACCGCCATTCAATTCGACCATACACGCTTTTTCAAAAACAGTGTAAACTGATAAATGAAGAATGCCAATAATTAAAAGTCTTTCATATAAATTTCCCGGCACTTGAACGGGAACAACCTGATAAACGGCTTTTCATAGTATAAATGTCAAATACCAAAAAAGAAAAAAAATCTGGACCCCCCTCCAAAAGCTCTCGTTGGGGCAAGCCTAAGAAGTATCGTTGCCATGTCTGTAACAGAGAATTGCCTTTTTGCTGGAATTGCCCTTGCGGTTTTCAGATTTGTGATGACTGCCTCAAGGAAAATATGTGGGGCATGAGCAATAATGTAATATGGATCTGCCCTGATTGTGGACGGATAAGAAGCTTTTGACCACCTCCCGCGGGTATCCTCGTATTTGAATCAGGGTATAGACTATTAAATGCCTATTTCCATAGCTAGTTGCTCTATTTCCTTGACCATATCATCAATTACATTGAGACCCTGCTGCCAAAAATCTGGGTTATGGAGGTCTATGCCGAAAGACTTAAGTAACACATAGGGCGTATCGCTTCCTCCCGAGGCCAATAGATCCAAATAGCGCGGGACAAAATCCGGCTCTCCTTTTTCGTATAGAGAGTAAAGAGACAAGACCAGCAGTTCACCAAAGGCGTAAGCATATACATAGCCTGGTGTATGTATAAAGTGTCCTATATAAGACCACCAAATACCATAATCATCAGTAAGGGTTACGCTTTCTCTGAACATTTTTTTCTGGGTCCCGACCCAAATATTTGAAAACTCATCTGGAGAAAGTTCTCCCTTTGAACGTCGCTCACTGTGAACTTCGTCTTCAAACCGATTCATGGCGATCTGACGAAACACAGTGGCGAAAATAGACTCGATCTTGCTGGCAGCGAGCCATAATTTTTCTTCCGGCCTTTTCAGATTTCTCATTAGATCTTTAAATACCAGCATTTCACAGAATACGGAGGCGGTCTCGGCTAAAGCCAAGGGGGTATGACTGTTTAAGTAGCCCTGTTCGCCTGCCAGGATTTGGTGAACGCCATGGCCAAGCTCATGTGCCACTGTCTCAACGTCTCTGATATTACCGGTAAAATTTACCAGCACATAAGGATGGACCTGGGGAATTACAGGGTGCGCAAAGGCCCCTCCGGTCTTTCCATGTATCACCGGGGCATGTATCCATGACTGGTCAAAAAACCGATTGGCAATCGAGGCCATCCTGGGAGAAAAATTTCCAAACGCGTCTATCACTATGTCTTTGCCTGTCCCCCAGTCAACAAGCCGCGGAGGCAGATAAGGCAGAGGGGCGTACCTGTCATAGTCAAAGAGTTCTTCCAGCCCAAGTAGGCGCTTCTTTAAACCGTAATAGCCTTGGACTATGTCGTAACGATCAGTTACTGATGTAATCAGGGAGTCGACAGTGTCATCGTCGAGTTCGTTTGCAAGGTTCATGGACTTGATCCAGTTATTATAGTCCCGAAGCCTGTCATAAATCATCTTATCGGCAAGCACTGTATTAAATATGTGAGTAAGTACAATTGATTGAGTATGCAAACCATCCGTCAGGTCCTTTGCCGCATTTTTCCTGACCTTGCGGTCCGGGGAATAAAGATCGGTCAGTACTTCTTCCTGGGTGCGTTCTTTTTTACCAAAACGCTGGGCTGCCAGGACCTTTTCAAACAGGCTGATCCAACTTGAACGACCTGCCGGACTGATCTCGATTATGAGTTGTTCTTCCATTTGTGAGAGAAGATGAGGTCTGTATCGGCGGGCTGACTGCAAATAATGCCTGTAGTGCTTCAGTACGGGGTCTGCGAGCAAGTCATCCGCTTTCTCGTCAGAAATGTTTGCCCAATCAATATCAAAGAATACCACATCCTTATTCACCATACTGCAGAACTCTTTGATTTTCTGCAAAAAGGCACTGGCCTCCGGATCATTGACATGGGTTGAGAAATATAGATAGGCAAATGCGCTGAGTTTTCCCAAAATAATATTAAAGTTTTCATATTTACTGACTGCATCAAAGAGTTCGACAGCGGTGAGCTCTGATATCCTGCCGGAATATTTATCTACCATCTCAATTGCTGATTTCTTGCATTTCTCCATGTCATCATGGATTTTGGAATCATCAATGCCTTGGTACAGATCCCCAAGGTCCCAGATGACGTCATCTGTTCCCAATTTCTTCATTAAATCATTATTCATAAACAGGTCCCTTCACCCAGCCAAGCCGGAACTAAACAATATCTTAAGATTAAGAAGATCTTTCAGAAAAGCCCTAAAGTTGTCTTGTATCATGCCTTAAATCGCCTATTTTTAGGAAATTATAATCTGAAATTTTCTGTCGGAAAAAAACCTGAAAGTAATTATTAAGTTACTATAAGCAAATCCTCAATCAAACAGAAATTTGCGCCACAAGGATTCAAGAGGAAGAAAAAACAGGTTGTCAAGGCAGATCGCAAGATAAAAAATGGATTTAAGATATACTAAAACTTCGAAGCTCTATGCCTGGAAGAGAGCAAGGCATATTTGTAGGCCTGGGCATTTTCCAGCTTGATCCAGCGGTCACCGGAGAGGAAATACCACTGATTATCTTCAAATTTGGCAACCAGGGCGCCATGGTAGGACAACATGGTTTTAACTTCATCAGGGGTATAGGGGTTATTATATTCTCCTGTGACTTGAGCGTCCTTACATGACGTAAAGAAAAAAAGGAGACCGGCGATCAACAAAATCACGCGTAGACAACGCAAATAATTGACATAGATGTTAGAGTGATTCATCACAATAATACTAATTTAACATCTATATTGCCTGCGTCAAGGACTACATTTCAGCTCCTGATATCTTATATGGAGATATACACATTATATGGCATATCATCTATGAGATAAACACGATATATAGCGGCCGTTAAAACAGATAACAGCTTATATAAAATATCCAATTTCGCCTATGACAAATGGTGTTAACGGCCACTAAACCAAGAAATTACCTTTCCGCATCCTGTATTTTCTTTCTCAACCTTGGTTTGTCGTCCGGCTCCTTCAACAGTTTAAATGCCTTCTGATAGGTCTGTAATGCCTCATTGAAGTTCTCCACAGCCATATGGGCATCGCCAAGGTGTTCTGCTATAATCGGATCATCAGAAATTAAATCATGTGCCTTTTTGAGGTATAAAATAGCCTGGTCATATTGCCCTTTTTTGAAGTATACCCACCCTAGACTATCTATTATGTAACCATCGTCCGGCTGAATAGAAAGCGCCTTTTTTATCAGAGCTACAGCCTCATCCAGGTTAATTCCCTCTTCAGCATAGGTATATCCCAGGAAATTAAGGGCTTCTGCATAGTCCTCAGACCTTTCAACCACCTTTTCAGCAGCCTCGATAGCCTGTTCTCTCTGCCCTAACTTATCCAAGACTATTGCAAGTTGTAATAATAACTCGTTATCGTCCGGGTCGGTGTCTAATGCCTTACGAAGAATGGCCTCGGAATCTCGCAGCCTTTTTGCCGCATCGTACAGAATGGCAAGGGAGATAACCCATTGTTTGGTATTGGGACGATCTGCCAGGCTTTCTTCTATAAGGTGCAATGCCTGATCGAGTTGTCCCTTTTCTTTAAGGAGGTATGCCAAGCGAACCCTCGCTTCCACGGCAAGTTCGTCATCAATCCGGATAGATTCAAGTATTTCTATGGCTGCGTCGATCTCGCCTTTCTGCTCATAGGCAATTGACATATAGTAGAAAATTTGACCCTGATCAGGATAGGCATCAGCCATTTCTTTAAGGATCGATAATGCCTCGTCATACTTTTTATTATAAAGACATAGTATGGCGACATTAAATCCGATTGCGGGGTAATTTTGTGATAACCGCTTTAGTTGCCAAAATTCTGAAAATGCCTCATCTACTCGCTTTTCTTCAATTAATAGCATTAAGAGCCGTTCTCGTGTCTCACGATCATTTGGCTGTTGATCCCGCATCGCCTCACAGGAATCAATAGCTTTATCTATCCTTCCCTGCCTTCTGTAAACATCAGCCAGGTCCTGGTATACTATCATAAGTTGTGGATTCAGCCTTAATGCCTCGTTGAGGTGTTCCTCGGCCTTTGTAAGATTGCCGGCATCACGATATATCCTTCCCAGATAATAATGTGCCATGAAAGATTGCCTTCCTTCCTGTTCGGCAGCCCTCTCCATTATTTCAATAGCCTTTGGGTACTGCTTGGCCTTAGCGTAAATAGTACCGGTTAAAAACAGTGCCTCCATATTATCGGCTTCTTCACTCAGTACCTCCTCTAAGAGCTCCAAGGCCTCGACCACACGGTTTTTATTAGCATAAATTCGAGCAAGCACCATCTTCATGTCCATGTTATCGGCTTGAAGGGCCATGGCCTGTTCAGCCCATTGCTCGGCCTCCTGCAGATTACCTATACTGGCTGCCACTTTGGCCAAATCCTCCATGATTGCTACGGACTCAGGATCAACGGCCAGGGCACTTTTCAGGGAAATCGAGGCATCTGAAAGCCTGCCTGACGCCTTCTCCATAATTGCCTGTAGATAATAGGTGTAGGCTGCACTGCGGGATGGGTTCGCCTTAGCCATGACATTGGCAGGGAATACCATAAGAAGAATAGCCAAAATTAAAAAAAATTTTATCAAAAAATGAAAAAGGCTTGTAATCATACGTCTTCAATACCCTCTGGATAAGAACCTAAATCCGGAATTCTTTTTTGCAGAAATTTCCGCAACTTCTTTTTTAACCTGGTCTCTATTTGTCTCACCCTTTCTCTTGAAACCCCAAAAACAGTTCCGAGTTCCTGAAGAGTCTTGGGCTCTTCGGTTAAAAGCCGCTCCATGAATATGACCCGCTCCTTTCCCCTGAGTTGTTCCTCAAAGACTGCAAG
>CAZPDU010000320.1:0-4681 GCA_964585405.1 uncultured Thermodesulfobacteriaceae bacterium
CGATCCATCTCGTCAAGGATAAATACCTCCACTTCATTCAGGTGGATGAATTCCTGCTGCATCAGGTCAAGCAACCTACCGGGAGTGGCCACGACGATATCGACTCCAAGGTTCAGGCTTTTGACCTGTCTGGACTGATTGACTCCCCCAAATATGACAGTATGGCTTACGAGAAGAAATCGACCATAGGCTTGAATGCTCTCTCCGATCTGTGAAGCAAGCTCTCGGGTGGGGGCGAGAATAAGGGCCCGGGGAGTTCCTTTCTGGAGTCGGCGATAGTTATTTGAAAGCCTTTGAAGGAGAGGCAGGGCAAAGGCGGCAGTCTTGCCGGTGCCGGTCTGGGCGTTGCCCAGCATATCACATCCTTTCAGCAAGTACGGAATACATTGCTCTTGTATGGGTGTGGGAGTGACGTATCCCTGCATGGCTAAGGCCTTTTGAATTTCAGGAATCAGGGCGCCAAAGACGCTTTTTTGAAGTTGGATTTTTGCTTGTAGGGCGGAACAGTCTGTGCGCATGCGTGTTGCGCGTGCATATTCTTTCATGTTTTTCCTTGTCCGGGGTTATACAGATCTCTACCCGCCGGACGCGTGGAAAAGAAAGGACCGCAATAATCAATGCAATAGGGAATTCCTGCTTAAGAGGCCAAGATATGCGGCATGAACTGACAAAAAAACGCTCTTGAGCTGGTACGGACGCAAGCGCGGCATACCGTCGCGCGCGCGGAACCCTCAAAAAACCGCAGTATAATACTTGAATAGATAAGGGAATGCAAGTACAAGAGTAAAGAGTACAAGAATAGACAGGCAGTAATGAAGGGAAAGCGGGAATATCTTTTAAACCAGAGCACTCTTTTTAAGAGCTGGCTTCTGGCGGAGTCTTCTTTGGTTTTTTGTTTTAAAATAGCCTGACCTTGTTCCGCGGACTACACAGCGTTTCAATAAAAGCTGTAGATGGCTCTGTTGTATTTGATATTTAAAAAATAAATATTTGGCTTGCTATTATGCTTAAATATGCTTAGAATAAGCTCATCAATTAAGTCCCGTGCTAAATTAGCGGGATGGTTTCTTTCTGTTGGACCTGTCCGTTTGTTAAACGCTATCATCCTGCAGTCTGCAACGTTGAAATATTTGAAAGGAGGATGATATCATGACGAATGGAACTGTGAAGTGGTTTAATGACAGCAAAGGTTTTGGATTCATAGAACAGGAAGACGGACCGGATGTATTTGTGCATCATAGCGCTATTAATGCGACCGGTTTTAAATCTCTAAATGAAGGTGCACGTGTCACTTTTGACATTGAGCAAGGGCCAAAAGGCCCTGCTGCTGTTAACGTAACCGTTGCTTAAACTGCTTTTGTAAGGCAATTAAAGGCATCTCCTGTAAAACAGGGGATGCCTTTTTTAATGATCTGATTCCATCAAATTACTGCTGAAATTTTTACCTGATATCAGCAGCCATATTATCTGTCCGGCAATCAAATCAATAATAGAGGAGAGACCATGGCAAAATCTAATTACCAGTTTAAGAAACGTCAAAAAGAATTGGACAAAAAAAGAAAGAAAGAGGAAAAAAGGCAGAGAAAGCTGGAAAACAAGGTGAATGAAAACAATGAAGCTGAAAAAGAACCACCGTCTTAAAGACAGGATCAAATAAGCATACAGCCGACCAATACCCGTTACCGCGGTCACTCAAAAATAAATCTTTCACCAGTCACAAAGTGCCGGCTGCAGACATATCTCCGGCCTATATAGAAAGACGTATTTGATAATTCCCATAAACTATATTTTTATTCACCTATCCTAGTCGGTTAGGCCTTATCTGATAAATTTTCTGCGAATCTGTAAGTATCCAACTCTTAAATTATTCTTTACCTTTCTTCATTTTCTGTTCTTCGGTTTCAGGTTTCAAGTTATGAACAATCTTCTGTTTTACTTCTAATGCATTCGTGATAATAATTATGTGTTAGAGATTTTCGATGAATTCTTTTAGTTTTTGGTGTCACAGGAGGATTTTATAATGTTATTGGTAACTGCGGCCCAGATGCAAGAATTGGACAGAAAGGCCATAAAGAAGTTCGAGATACCGGGCCTGATATTAATGGAGAATGCCGGTCGCGGTATCTTTGAGCTTGTCTGTAGGCATTTTGCCTCAAGGCTCCATCAGGGAGTGACTATACTGATAGGGCCCGGCAACAATGGTGGAGATGGTTTTGTAATAGCCAGGCATCTGAACAAAAAAGGTATTAAAGTAGAAATCGTGATACTGGTACCAGCAGAGGAATTTAAAGGAGAGGCCCTTATCAATTACAATATAGTAAAAAACTTGGGGCTCTCTGTTACAGAGTGTTCTGATTCCAGCTCCCTTTCGGGAGTATTCGAAGTTATAGAGAAACCTGGCATTATAGTCGACGCCATCTTTGGGACCGGTCTTGTCAGGGAAGTTACTGGTCGGTTTGCTCGGTGTATTGATATGGCAAACGAAAGTCCGGCGCCTATAGTCGCAGTTGACATCCCTTCTGGATTATCCGCTGATACGGGGCGTCCATTAGGCAAGGCAATACGGGCTGACCTGACTGCCACCATGGCACTTGCCAAACTGGGACTTATTTTGCATCCCGGAAATGAATATGTCGGAGATCTTCATATTGTTGACATAGGCTTACCGAATGCGTCAATTGCTGAAGCAGATATCAAGACTGAACTATTTGAGGAAAAGGATTTCAGGTCCATCCTTAGACCAAGGTCATCCATTGCCCACAAAGGCACATTCGGCCATCTTTTGATAATAGCAGGTTCGAGGGGAAAGGCAGGAGCTGCGGCGCTCGTGGCCCATGGGGCACTCAGGGCAGGGGCAGGGCTTGTCACTGTGGGGTGTCCAAAAAACTTGCAACCCGTGCTTGCCCAGAAACTAACTGAAGCCATGGTCGAAGAGCTCCCTGAAACTGAATCAGGCACTGTTTCCAATAGGGCCATCCCATTAATCAAGACTCTGCTGGAGCGAAAAAAGGCCCTTTCTATCGGCCCCGGCTTGGGGGTTAACAAGGAAACTCAGGATGTCGTACGTCTTCTATTTGAAGAAGTCCCTATACCTATGGTGGCAGATGCCGACGCACTTACAGCCTTGGGTACGGATCACACCCCTGTAGCACGGGCTAAACAGCCGCGTATCTTAACACCGCATCCTGGTGAGATGGCACGCATGCTTGGTTGCACTCCTGCCGAGGTCCAGCATGACCGCATCGCAGCGGCCCTTTCCCTTGCTCGTTCTTCTGGTGCCATTGTGGTTCTGAAAGGTGCTGGGACCGTTATTGCTGCACCTGATGAAAGAGTGGCTCTGAATTCCTCTGGGAATCCGGGCATGGCATCAGGCGGGATGGGAGATGTGCTTACCGGCATTATCGGAGGTTTTTTGGCTCAAGGCTATGCTGCATGGGATGCTGCCAGGATTTCTGTCTTTTTACATGGGCGTGCCTCGGATCAACTGGCACAAGTCAAAGGCACTTGGGGATACTTGGCAAGTGAGGTAGCTGATTGGATGCCTCACCTGTTGAGACCATGAATCATTGTGATGTAACCGTTTATACTCTCGGACAGACTGAAAATATGACATTTGAGCAGACGGTTGTTGCTTGATTTACATTTGCTTGATATCATTCGGTCTATGAAACAGAAAATTACTTCTCACAGATACTATCCGCTGTTACTGGATTTAAAAAATAAAAAGGTTGTCGTCGTTGGGGGAGGGTGCGTTGCTGAACGTAAAGTTCTGGGTCTTCTGAGCGCTGGTGCACTTGTCAAGCTCGTCAGCCCTGAGGCAACAGATGCACTTGTGAAAATGGCATCAGATGGCCTGATAGATCATGTAGCAAAGGCCTTTATCCCGGAGGATTTGGACGGGGCGTGGCTGGTGATTTCTGCTACCGATGATTCGCATGTCCAGGAATCAGTATACAAAGAGACCTTCTCAAGAAGGATCTTTTGTAATGTTGTTGACCAGCCGGAATTTTGCAGTTTTATTGTTCCTTCTATAGTCAGGCGAGGGGACCTCTGCCTGGCTATTTCTACTGGAGGCAGGTGTCCTGCCCTTGCACAGCGTCTTCGCAAAGAGCTCGGGCATAGTATAGGTCACTTCTATGGCGATTATGTATCACTGTTAGGTGAATTGAGGCAGCTAATAATTAGATCTTATGGAGATCCAGAGATAAGAAAGGAACTCTGCCATTCCCTCGCGGATCCAGAAGTAATGACTTGGGTTAGAGATGGTGAATGGGATAGAGTAGAGAAATGGGCAGTTTCTCTCTGTGGTGAGGAGGCTGTAAATATAGTTTTGAATTTTAGATAATGGCTACGGTGGAAAAACCAGTTTGCAGCGTGAATTCAATTTGTCAGCCGACCTGTATTTTGTCTAGTGGACAAGTCACTGTGTCATAAGATAAGGGCTTTTCATTTTCAGACAATATTGCAATTTGCATCTCTGGCCTTTTGAACAGGATACTTATTTTAGAGTTTTCTACAGTACGATTCAAATTATAAATATAATTTAATAAATTGCCTTTTCATTTTTTCTCAGTTCACTATTTAGAGTATTTCATATAAACCTTTACATGCATAAATTCCTTTTTCAGATTACCGTTTTTATATATTTTGTCAGTACGGTTGGCTTTCTCGTTCACATTAT
>CAZPDU010000321.1:0-2911 GCA_964585405.1 uncultured Thermodesulfobacteriaceae bacterium
GGAAAGGCCTTCTTGACAGGAGAAACAATTGTTCAAATACATTGAGATTCCAACACTCCTTTTCTTGCTTATTTCCTCCACCATGGCACTGGCTGTGGAGGACCCTGATGAATTATACCGGCTGGGTCGTTTCGCTGAGGCGGAAAAGGCCTATATACAAATGGACATGGATTACCCAAAAGATATCCGCTTTCGCTACAACAGGGCATGTGCCGCATATCAAAATGCAGATTACAAGGGGGCATCAGCAGCCTTTTCAAGTGTACTCAGAAGGGCAAAAGATGATGAGACCCGTTTCAAAACCGCTTACAACCTTGGGAATACGGCGTTTAAGCTGGGAGACTTTGCATCCGCCGTGGGCTATTACAAACAGGCAATCAGTTATAACCCCGAAAACCGGGATGCCGCATATAATCTGGAACTGGCCCTGATGCAACTGGAAAAACAGAAAGAAAAACAGACTAAGGACCCAGAAAAACAGACGGGAGGAGGATGTTCTCAACCACAAGACAAAGATAACAGCTCCAAAGAGAGTGAGGGGGAAAAAGATACAGATAAGGCGTCTCAAGACAAAACAGCGGAGGAACAATCAGCTCAAGGCAAAGATCAGCAGAGCCAGAAAGAACCTTCTGGGTCTGAAGAACCTGCGGAAGAACACAATCGGCCTCAGGCCATGTCAGAAAAAAAAGATGGGGCAGGAGACGAAAAAGACGGACAGGCTGTGTCTGCAATCGACAGGAAGAAGGCCGAATCTCTACTTAACAATCTCAAGGAGGATCGCTCCGGTTTTATGCGTTTTCAAGTCCCGCAAGACAAAAGATACGGAGTACACTCAGGAAAGGACTGGTAAGATGAAAAAGTCTGTTCTCTTGCTGCTGGCCCTCTTCCAATTCATGCTGTTCTCCTGCCCCGCCAGGGGCGATGTATCCGTATCTATCAGTGTTGATAGAGAAAAAGCCACTATTGCGGATTCAATAGGCATGGTTGTCAGAATAACAGGGGCAGGAGAAAGTGACTCTCTACCTGTTTTTAAGAATATGGAAGACTTCCATATCACTCAAGGCGGAACATCAAGCCGATTTGAGGTCATCAATGGCCAGATCAATTCAGGGATTGACTATTCATTTTTTTTACAGCCAAAAAAGACAGGGACCTTTGAGATAGGACCTGTAGATGTCAGGGTTGATGGGAAGACCTACAGGAGCAATAAAACCACATTGACAGTTGTTAAACGGTCTCAGTCCAATGTTATGGATCAAGGTCCTGTTTTTCTTACTGCAGGACTCACATCAACAAAGGTATATGAGGAAGAGCAGTTGATCTATACACTGAAGCTATATCATCAAACCATGGTCAGCAACATATCTCTGGACCTTCCTGAAGCAGAATATCTGACCTTCAGACAGCTAGGAAAACCCATTGAATATCGGAGTTTTCATAATGGTCAGTCTTATGATGTTATAGAGGTACGATATGTCCTGATACCTGCCAAAAAGGGAATCTATATAATCGAACCATCAAAGATGGAAATGATCGTTGCCCAACCCGAAAGCAGGTCACGCAGGGGCCTGTTTGATGACCCCTTTTTTTCTTTTTCCACAGGGCGGCCCAAAACATTGGCCAGTGAACCCCTGGAACTTCGTGTACTTCCACTGCCGGATAAGGGAAAACCATCTGACTTCAGCGGTCTGGTAGGGAGCTTTAATATCACTTCTAAACTGGAGCCTGATACGCTAAAGGTCGGAGAATCCGCCACTATGACAATAGTGGTTAATGGCCGGGGAAATGCCAATCGTATACCGGACCTAAAATGGCCTGAACCTGAACATATAAAGGTCTATGCCGATGAGCCTGTCCTGGAGATCAAGGAAGATTCAGAAGGACTGTCGGGCTCAAAGACCATGAAGTGGGCGCTGGTGCCGGAAAAGGAAGGGCACTACAAGATACATCCCCTCTCGCTAAGCTTCTTTGATACAGAGAAACTTCAATATCGGAAAATAGAGACCCCTCCCCTTTCTATTACCGTCCTTCCCGGTAAGGCAAAACAGATTCAGGTCACTTCGGGAAATTCAAACGGACAAAATATTAAAGGCCCTGCAAAAAAGACGGTCAAAGAACTGGGGCATGACATTCTGCCGATCCATACGTCCATACAAGACTTGGGGAAAGGTCCACTTATAGGCCCAAGAGACATTGTTTTCTGGTTTATTTTCATCGGACCGTTTTTTATTTATGTCATAGCCTTCCTTGGTCTGAAACTTGGTAAAAGATCCGATACATTTAATACCGCGTTAAAAGCCAAAAAGGCAGCCAAGAAATGTATCAGAAGATGCCGGCAGGATAAAGCCAGCTCGAGCGATTTTACTCTATATTTCAGGAATTATTTAAACGAACGATTCAGTCTTTCCCTTGGTTCGATGACCTCGGTAGAAGCGGCTGAAATCTTAAAATCAAAGGGGGTCAGCCATAATACTGCCCAGAAGATACAGAACATTTTAAAAGGACTTGAAGATGCTATCTATACTGGTAATGGACATAATGCCTGCCCGCTTGGAGAAGATATCTCTCAATTGGTCAGACAAGTTGAAAAGGAAATCCAGTGAAAAAATTTATATGTCTGAGTATATTTCTTTATTTCATCGTCTGTTTCCTCGGCCCTGAAATAGTAGCATTTCAAGCCAGCGAATCAGAGGAACTGTTTTTTAGTTCAAATCAGGCATATAAACAAGGCCGCTTCCAAGAAGCAATAGACGGATATGAAAAGCTACTCCGATCCGGCCACGAGTATGGAACACTTTATTACAACCTCGGAAATGCCTACTTTCGTTTGGACAAGCTCGGCCGCGCCATTCTGAACTATGAACGCGCCCTTCTCCTTATGCCCGGAGATGCGGACCTGAATTTTAATCTC
>CAZPDU010000322.1:0-5545 GCA_964585405.1 uncultured Thermodesulfobacteriaceae bacterium
TTTATATAGTCCCTGGGCTGCAAAAGTGTCTGCACCGGCAATGTAGATGCGATATATGCGTATATCAATAAAATGATCACCCAGAGGGCTACGGGACTCAGACCGAAGAGGGCGGGCATTGAGAGAGGTACGTAAGCGCCGATTAAAACTGTAATATACATGACAATTAGTGCACCAATGCTCAGTGGCAGATGAGGAAAGCCTTTCTTGTAAATCATATGACCCAGCCATAAGGCAATTGGAATTTCCAGCCACACAGGGATAACTGCCTGAGGAAACATATTAAATACAACAGCAATGACTACCCCAAAAATGGCCACAACAATCCAGAGTTCAAAAAAGATTATAATCAGAAACAGGGTTCGGACCCGTTTGTTTATGACATCATATGCAATATCACCAATAGACCTACCCTGATTACGCATTGAAACCACCATAGAACCAAAATCATGTACAGCACCAATGAAAATAGAGCCAAAAATTACCCATATCACAGCAGGAACCCAACCCCAGATAATGGCGATTGCCGGTCCGACAATGGGACCGGTCCCGGCAATAGAAGTAAAATGGTGACCGAAAAGTATGGATTTTTGGGTAGGAACAAAATCTATGTTGTCCTGCAAACCCTTGCTGGGGCAAACTGCGTCTGGGTTGAGCTTAAAAATTTTTCGGGCCAGAAATTTACCATACGTTTGATAGGCAATCAGGAAAAGCACCGCGACACCAAAAGCCAGATATAATGAATTCATTGAACTACCTGCCTAAAATCATTTATATGTGTGACACTTCAAAATATAAAAACTCATTAGCCTTTTTAATCAATACTCTTGAAGACATAAACAGAATTTTCATGACCCCTGCTTAATCACATGGATTTTCAGAGACCGCGCGATTATGAGTCAAAAACTGTCTAAATGTCAACTTAGATACGGAAGGAAAGCAGCATTAAATCTATACAGCATTATATAAAATGAAAGGCAAGGTGGTAAAAAGGGGCTTGATTTGATCTGTAAAAAGCGGGATAATCAGACACAATTTTTGTAATATCAATTAGATATAAAAACAACACATCAAAATTTAATGAACAAATCACATGTAGAACAACATACCGATCAGCCCTTGTCTGCAGCCTTTTTGGGAATATGCCTTTTGAAATCAGATGGCGGAAGCGCATGGGAATCGAACCCACCCATCGAGCTCTTCACCCGATGCACCGGATTTGAAGTCCGGGAGGGCCACCAGTGCCCTTTCCGCTTCCAAACAATCTATAAGTCTTTCTCTCTTTTCGTTAAAATGAAGTATAATAAAGGTTTTTATACATAACTCATATCTAATGACAAATCAAACTATAGACATCATCAATGTCCGCCAACATAATCTAAAAGGCCTTGACCTGTCTATACCGTTAGGGAAAATTACGGTTTTGACCGGTCCCTCGGGTTCCGGCAAATCGACCCTGGCCCTGGATGTCCTTTTTGCCGAAGGTCAATATCGCTACCTTGAATCACTCGGCATGGCGGTAAAACGTATTGTTGACCTATGGGACAGACCTCTGGTAGATGCAATAAAAGATCTTCCTCCCCCCATTGCTCTTGAACAAAAGGCTTTTGTGCGGAATCCCAGATCCAGCGTGGCTACACTCACTGGTATATTAGACTTCATGCGTCTGTTCTTCTCCACATGTGGCCTGTCCTACTGCCCAAAGTGCCAAATAGAGATTAGTGCCCTTAGTGTAGATCAGATGGCCGACAGGATTCTTGATCTTCCGGCAGGTACAAAACTGATCTTAATGGCGCCAATGACTCGAAAGATGGATCTGATACCCCTGGATAAAATACTTAATCATTTAAAAAAAGATGGATTTCTCAGAATAAGAATAGAGGGAAGACCCTTTACTCTGGATTCCAAATTAACATTGGATACAAGACCAAAGTCATTGGAACTGGTAGTTGATCGTCTCGTAGTTAAACCTGGAATTCTTTCACGCCTTACAGATTCGCTTACCCTGGCCCTAAAATATGGAAACGGTTCTGTGGCTATAGAGATTCTTCCTGAGAAAAGGGGAAAAAGGTCAGAGACGCTCATATTCAGTGAAAAGATGACCTGCCCTGAATGCCAGGAGTCTTTTCCGGCTCTCAGACCCCAGATATTTTCCAGCAGCCATCCGGATGGAATGTGCCTCCCGTGTAAAGGCAAGGGTAGAAACATCTCAGATCAACCATGCCCAAAATGCCACGGGACCGGCTTAAATCAGTTTGCACGAAATATTCGAATAGATGACATGACCTTTCCTGATGTCATGTCGTGGTCTGTACAAAAGACTTACCTGTGGCTATCTTCCTTGTCTTCGGAACTCTCAGGGAAAACCCATGGAATTAAAAACGTCCAGGCGGGAATACGCATTATCGAAGCCATTTCATCCCGGCTTAAGCCCTTAGAAGAAATGGGTCTTGGTTATCTCAAACTCGATCGACCGGGGACAACCCTCTCAGGCGGAGAAATACAGAGACTGCGCCTGGCAACCCAGCTTGCCCGGGACATGACAGGAATATTATATATACTGGATGAGCCTACAATAGGACTGCACCCTTGCGAACAGCAGGCCCTATGGCAAAACCTCGTCCGTCTAAAAGATCAGGGCAACACAATAATCATAGTCGAACATGACCTTGACATCGTTCGAAAGTCAGACCACGTCATTGAGCTGGGTCCAGGAGCAGCGGATAAAGGAGGACGCCTAATATTCTCAGGCACAGCCGAGAATATGGCAAAAGACCAAAACAGCGTTACAGGACCGTATCTCAAGAGCGAAAAGTATCTTAAAAGGCATAGTCAAAAAAGGAAAGGCCATCATGAACAGATAATCCTTCGCAATGCACGGAAAAACAACCTCAGAGACATTACAGTGGCCTTTCCTCTTGGCCGTCTGGTCTGTGTAACGGGTGTTTCCGGATCCGGCAAAAGCACGCTGGTAACGGACGAATTATATCATGCGCTCCAATACGAATCAAAAAACGGACCTTCTGAAAAGACAAAACTTATCCTAAAAGGTAGATTGCCCAGAATACTTAGGGCCGTAATGGTAGACCAGGCACCGCTTGTAAAGGCCAGATTCTCAATGCCCGCAACGTATATGGGTATCTTCACCTACATGCGAGGTCTGTTTTCCAGAATTCCCGAAGCCAGAAGCCGGGCTTATAAGGCCGGCTATTTCAGTCTTACCCGTAAAGGCGGCAGATGTGAAAGGTGCAAAGGCCAAGGTTTTATTGACCTGGACCTGCAATATCTCCCTTCAGTCAAGATAAAATGTGATATATGTGAAGGGAAGCGCTATAACCGGGAGATCATGGGAATAAGATATAAGGGGCTGAACATGGCGGAAGTCCTGGATATGACCGTAAAGGATTCGGCGGATTTCTTCGCCAGGATACCAAGGATAAGACGCCCCCTTGAGGTAATCGAAAGGATCGGGCTTGGATATCTAAAGCTTGGTCAACCTGCCTGTACACTCTCAGGCGGAGAGGCCCAGCGACTCAAGCTCGCCAGAGAACTCGCGAAACAGGTCTATGATTCCACCATCTATATCATGGATGAGCCGTCCCGTGGCCTTCACCAAAGGGACCTGGAAAAATTTATTTCAGTGCTTGACGAACTTCTTGAGCAGGGACATTCGGTCATACTCATCGAGAACCAGCCTGAAATACTGAATATCGCAGACTGGATAATAGAACTGGGACCGGGTGGAGGCCCGAATGGAGGTAGCGTCATAGCTGAAGGCCCACCAGCCGTAACAAACAGGTTACATTTATAACGTACGAAATTGTTTTGAAAGATGAACGTCGAACATCGAACGTTCAACATCGAATGAAAAACGAATATCCAATACCGAACATTCAACAGCTATTTCTATTTCTTCCTCTTTTCCCATTCGACGTTCGATGTTAGACGTTCGATATTCCGTGTTCATTTTTTTCTTGAACCTCTGAACCCAGAATCTTTCCATCTATAAATCCGTAAACGCATCCCATCGAACTGTAAGCGTCTTTACATGGTGCTGCAGATGCGAGGCGGGGAGGGTAACACAGACGTACTCCCTGTACTTCAATTGACCGACAACAAAGCAGATTGTAGTGCCCTGTAAACGCTTATAAAAAAACAGGGCTGCTGATTAAAGCCAGCAGCCCCGTGGACCTCTTTCTCAGTTGTACTTTCTCGACCAATTACAGTCCAAAGATACCTTTGAGAGCAGGCAGCATTGGATTGGCATAAAGAGCGATCAAGGCTATGACCAACGCATAAATTGTCAGTGACTCAATCAGGGCCAGACCGATGAACATGGTAACAGTGAACTTACCGGCAAGCTCAGGATTGCGCGCTGTCGCATCAAGACAACCCTTGGCGCAATGACCCATACCAACACCGCATCCGGATGCAGCGATACCAACGGCTAGACCTGCAGCCAAAACAGAGGCAGCCATAAGGAACCCCATATGGCCTCCTTTTTCGACATCACCATCAGCCGCCAATGCCAGACCGACAAAGCCCAAAACCATTAACACCGACAAAACAGATACCATAGAAACTTTTTTCACGTTATTCCCTCCTGTGTGAAATAAAATATATTAATTTGGCCTTCTTCGCTAAGTTATTAATGTCCTTCCGACATGGCCTCCACCGAATAAACAATGGAAAGCATCATAAAAATAAAAGTCTGAATCAGACACACCAGACAACCCAGAATCATGATCGGCAGGGGTGCCAGATAAGGCCCGGCAAGCATGAAAAGCAGACCAAGGAGGATCTCCTTTGATACCATATTCCCAAAAAGTCGTATGGATAAAGAAAGAATGCGACCGATATGACTGAAAATTTCTATCGGTAGCATGACAGGGGCCATAGCCGGAATGGGGCCCATGAAATGTTTGAGGTATTTTATACCATGAAATCTGAACCCTAAGGCGTGGTATGTAAATATTGAAACAGCAGTGAGACCCAGAGTAACGTTGAGATTCGCCGTAGGGGACATAAAACCAGGGACCAATCCCATGTAGTTGGAGATCAGTATCAGGTAGGCGAAAGTAGCAATCATCGGAAAGATGATCATGGCCTTCTTTCTGTCATGAGTCTGGTCGTAGAGAAAATCGTCAAGACCTCCCACAAACATCTCCATCACATTCTGCATACCCGTGGGTATCATATCCCTTCTGCTGGTAGCTACCTTGGCCAAGACAATACAAATAATCATGGCTAAATAGCTATACTGCATGTGTGGGGCAAGAAGTTTGGCAAGTAACCCCTCTCCCCCGTGGGCGGGAAGCCCGACCGCATCCAACAAAATACTTAAAAAAAGTAAAGGGTGTTCCATGGCTAGACAGCCTCCTTAAAACAAAATCTATGAATCACCATAGCCAACAATAAAATATAAAAATTAATCACCATAACCGAAAGACCTATAAAAAACCCTATGGGTGAAATTAATTTGGGAAATATTAAAAAGGCCGCTGTCACTGCCAGGGTAATTAGCCCCAGTCTGACAGCCAGCCCT
>CAZPDU010000323.1:0-7032 GCA_964585405.1 uncultured Thermodesulfobacteriaceae bacterium
TGAAATGGTCTTTGACGTTGAGCTTGTTATGACAAGCCTCTCAGAGCTTGATTGTCTCCAATAACCGGAGATCTATAATTTATCCTAAAAGTCGGTCCTCAAAAGGAATCGTTTCCTGTATTTTGAAAGGGTAGGGGAGAAGAAAATATAAAAATGCGTAATCCTAAGCCCCACTGGCTGAGACGCAGGCTTCCGACCGGGCCTGAATATGAACGCGTCAGGGATCTGCTCAGGAAAAGCAGACTTCACACGGTCTGCCAGGAGGCCAGGTGTCCCAATATCTGGGAATGCTTTTCTCAAGGGACCTCGACCTTTCTTATCATGGGCTCCTGTTGTACCCGCAACTGCCGTTTCTGCGCAATAGCACATGGATCACCATTTCAAATCGATCCAGAGGAACCGTTCAGGGTAGCCGAGGCCGTACAGAACATGGAGTTGAGCTACGCTGTTATCACCTCAGTCACACGGGATGATTTACTGGACGGCGGAGCCGCTCATTTTGGAAAAACCATCAGAGAAATCCATTCAAGAATGCCCCACACGTGCGTGGAGGTATTGATACCCGATTTTCAGGGCGACCTCAGTGCTGTCACTACGGTAATGAAGACACATCCGAATGTCCTGAATCATAACCTTGAAAC
Source organism: uncultured Thermodesulfobacteriaceae bacterium (assembly GCA_964585405.1). GTDB lineage: Bacteria > Desulfobacterota > Dissulfuribacteria > Dissulfuribacterales > UBA3076 > UBA3076. The sequence continues at coordinate 642 of CAZPDU010000323.1, forward strand.
CATTCCGCGTCTCTATCCTTCAGTCCGGCCGGCCGCCATCTATCATCGCTCACTCGGTCTGCTGAAGACTGCCAGACGAATTGATCCCACGGTGCCAACCAAATCAGGCCTCATGCTCGGACTGGGAGAAACCTCTGAAGAAATCCAAAGTACCCTGCGAGATCTTCTGGATGCGGGGTGCACCCTCCTGACGCTGGGTCAGTATCTCCAGCCCTCAAAAGACCATCTGCCGGTTAAACGCTTTATTCCCCCTGAAGAATTTGATTACTGGAGGGAGACTGCCCTTGAAATGGGCTTTTCCGCCGTAGCGAGCGGGCCTTTCGTGCGGAGTTCATATCACGCAAAAGGGCTCTACGAAAAGGTTACAGGGATCTAGTTCCTGATCCTGAAAATTTTGTAATACCCTGAGTGATTATTACCGGATTTGTCTCTTTATAACGTATCTGGAAATCAGGCAGCAACGAATTCAGCATTGAAATACGTATAAGAGATTTTTGGGTAATCCAGAAAGAATAGATATTAGATATTCTAAATATAATAATAAGAATGAGTCTTAATAGTAGTTTGTATCTATAGGGTATTACGTATTTTTTTATCTTCTAAAACCACAAGCCACTTCTGCAGACCTCATCAGGTCTCTGCCCATCACAAGTCCCATAATAAAAAAGGCAGGGTCATATGACCCTGCCTTCAGCTATAAGCTGCATGCCTAGCTACTTCTTTTACTATTTATTACTTTAAACTTCTTCCTTGATTAGCACCAAGTTTTGGGTTAAACGCCCCGTCCGCACTCTGGACGTAAGGTAGACCTGATGGTTTCCAGCCAGTAAAGAATTCGTTTGGACTCGTGACCCGTTCCGACGGTGGACAATTCGGGGAAGGATCATCACCGTTTACATCATGGTATTTATCAACAGCTTCAAACCCGCCGCCTAAATTATAAACAGTATAGGTATCAAGCTCTTCTAAGCGCTGGCATGCAGGTGTGGTTGGATCCTCTAATTCATCACCGGCATATCCGCCGCGTCCGTCGCTCTTGCACATAACAATGATGGTGTCACCGGGTTTAAACAGCCTTGCCACACACTCATCAAAAAACTTGGGGCTTTTGTTATATTCATATTCTTTGGTCTTTGGATTAATCTCCCATAACCAATAAGAAATATTAAATACCTTTCCCCCTAAAAATGCCCCATTGGTGCCATCATTGCCAGGGTGACCTACATAATACCATTCACAAGGTGTCCTTACATCCAAGAGGTAGGTATCTTCATTTTTTAGCAAGTCATATGCATTAATGATTGCGCCATGCTGGTTCATCTGAACTTCATCAGCATAAATATATTCCCATGCACAAACCGTTACTGCCCCACACAATAAAAACACCAATGATACCGCCACGGTTAATAGTTTCTTCATTTTGCCGTTATCCTCCTTGTTCATCTTTGATAGTAAATACCAGTGCCCACTGAAATATTAGAGACATGCAGCTAACTTGAATATTAAAAAAAATAAGAATTGACTAATGCCTGTCAACTGTCTTGCGGCGAAGTTATTTTTTGATTTTTGACCCTGTTTCCCCCTTTTATTTTTTATTTATAAATTCAGAAACTTAATTTAATTGCTTTAAATAACGAAAAATTTCCCCTCGCCTTAGCTTGGGTTGTTTTTTGTGTGAACGCGTTTTGATTCTATCAGACAAAAAAATGTAAGATAAATTTCAGCTGTTTAGCGCCGCAATAAACATGCCAGGTCATTTGACATAGTCGTGCGCCATTCTATACTTCGCAGGATTGACTAGTTAACTCCTCCTTTATTTCAATCAATTATTACGGCCTAAAAAATATTCGAGCGTGACACAATAGAGTTTAGCTGCTTCTTTCTGCGTGATTTCGCTCTTTTATGGTTTATTTGCCCCTATTGAGCAAAAAATTACGCTTTGCTGGATTACATTTGGCATCAATATTATAATTACAAAAAAGAGCCTTATTTTTGGGGCAGTAGAGACATTATTTTTCTCTAGGGAGGAAAAAATGAAGAAAATACATATTTCAAAAAAGCAACTGTTATCCTTTGTAACCACAATATCTTTGTCAGTCTTGGTGTTGATCAAGGCCGAGGCGGGTCAATACTCGGGACGTTGGGAAGGGACTACTTCACAGGGATTGCCTATCGCCTTAACTGTCAGCAGTGAAGACGTAATCACTCAGATAGAATTTGACCATAAAGTCACTTTAAATGATACCTGCATCTCCACATATAGTTTTAATGAAACTGGATTTGATATTGGGATCAATCACGACGGTAATTTTACCACCTGGAACAGTGACGGCGTTTTTGAAGTAGAAGACACAATCACTTTTAATTTACCAGGTATACACTCTGAGGGGATAAAGGGTGCATTCCGGGGCCTGTTTACAGCCTCGGTTGGGTCTGGAAGATGGACTGGTTACTGGTACCGTCTGCGTTGCGGGTCTTATCTCCATTCTGGCTATGCGTTTTTCCTGGCGGAAGATGACTATGCTTTTACCTTTAATGTCAGTCCTGCTCAAATTCATCCACTATACAGCGTGCCCAACGGACAGCAGATTTTTACCTACAGTCAGGCAAATGAACCGCTAAGAGACCTGGATCCTTCACAAGCTCGACCTATCGGTATCGGTTCCATTGCTACCGGAGGGAATACACTGGATGTACAGATAGACCTGGGACAGTTTGAAGGAATGGTTGATATTTACTTTGCCCTCTATGCCCCTGATCTAGATTTGAATAATATCTATATCCTGAACTCTGATAATATTTTTCAGACTGCGACTGTCCCCTGGAAACAAAACACAGACGGAAATATAAATGAAGACCTGTTCGGGAGTATTCCAATATCCTTCTTACCGGCAGGGACATATTATTTAGGCCTCCTGGCAACTCCGGCAGGAAGCGCAATGGAGAATTACTATTTCTGGATAATACAGTTTGATATTTAACCTGAGTTTTCAGAGTGGCCTGCATTTACTAGGCATAAGCGAACACCACTCTGTATTTTACGTGGATTTTGGTTCCGGTACCAGACGATCGATCAGCCATCCCTGAATCAGGGCACCGATCAAAATATAGAAAAAAAGAACAACAGAAAAAGACCAGCCAAAATAATAGATCAACAGGGGCAGGAGCGGCAATTTGATGGCACGGCTGTAAAGAAACGCCGCGATCAGTCCAGGCCGCACACCCTGTTCCTGCAGTTCCTTCAAAAAGGGATACCAGATTATAATTGAACCATGGCTGATGACGCCACCGACCAGCGATATGATCCAACCGGTGATTCCGGATTCCCTCCCCAGCAGCCTCTTCACTTTCTGCGGCCTGAAAAAATAATTAATGACTGCCATGAATATGATCACCATAAGCAAGACAGGCAAAATTTTAAAAATTAACAGGCCGCTTTTAACCAGGGCCTGGACGGTACGAGAGCTGTCGATGAACAAAGTAGCCATATACAATATGGAAACTGCGGCAGTAAACCACAGGCCAGTGACGGGGAATTTTTTCTGTTTATCGGCCATGATTAAAACATCCTCCATGTCCACACAGTAGCAACAGCAACCATAACGGCCAACAGGAGCGAAATAAAGTTTCTCGCGATAGCGAAACGTCTGCCCAGAAAAGCGACTTCAGCCGGGAGCTGACTTATGCCTACGGTTACCCATGCAGTCATAAAGGCAGCGACCGCAAAAAGGCTTACCCCGCGCTGCAAAAGTTCGCCGCCGATAATGTAGCTATTGGCGGCATTACCTGTAAAAATACTCCCCAGCAGGGCACCTGTAAGGGTATCGCTAAAGGCTTGACCTCTGAACAGATAGAGCAAGACTTTTCGAGGCAGAAATACCTGCATCCAGCCAAAAAGGAACAACAGGCTGAGAATAATCGGCAATGACAGCGCCATGCTCTTGCTGGCGCGGGACAGGGCTTCAGTAAATTTTGGCGTTTTTGCAGTGCCTGTTTTCTCAGGACTCATGTCGCTCTTCGGTTTTTAAAAACAACCGCATGTATTGGCAATGTCCGACATTAAAAGAAAAAATATCATAAGTGGGCCTCTGGTAAATACCTTTCTGCGCCTTGGGCCTAAAGCGGTAATCCCGGCACAGCATATTCAAATATCCTGTGGGATCACCTGCCGCTCTTGAGTGCTTCAATACGCTCTTCCAGGGGCGGGTGCGTCATGAACAGCCTGGAAATGCCTTGCTTCATCCTGCCGGAGATGCCGAAGGCCGCCATCTGATCCGGCAGATGGGGCCGGTTGACAGATAATTGCAGTTTCTCCAGGGCCGAGATCATCTTCTCCCGTCCGGCCAGTCTTGCCCCTCCTGCATCGGCCCTGAATTCACGCTGACGGCTGAACCAGAAGACAATGATACTCGCAAGAATGCCGAACACCACCTGTGCAACGATCGATGTGATGAAAAAGGCCGGACCGTGGCCGCGCTCGGTCTTGAACACCACTCGGTCGACCATATGCCCCACCAGGCGTGAGAGAACGATCACAAAAGTGTTCACTACACCCTGGATCAGGGCCAGAGTGACCATGTCACCGTTCGCCACATGACTTATCTCGTGAGCCAGCACTGCCTCTGCCTCATCACGGTTCATGGAACGCAGCAGTCCAACGCTCACCGCAACCAGGGCATTATTGCGACGCATCCCGGTTGCAAAGGCGTTGACATCGGGAGATTCGTAAATCGCAACCTCCGGCATTCCAATACCCGCCTTTTCCGCCTGCCTGCGAACGGTCTGAAGGAGCCATGCCTCCATGTCATTGCTGGGAGACGTTATGACCCGTGCTCCGGTCAATCGCTTTGCAGTCCACTTTGATATGGCAAGCGAGATTAATGATCCGCCAAACCCCAGAACTGCGGAAAAGATGATGAGACTGGAGATATCGATCCCGATCCCCTGCTCATCAAGTATGCTTTCGACCCCGAGCAGGCTCAGCACAATGCTGAGCACCACGATGATCGCCAGGTTGGTTACGAGAAAAAGTACAATCCGTTTCAAAACGTTTTCCTCCTTAGGAGTATGATTTCACGGCACGGTATGATCTGTTGCCGTGCCGGCAGCGTGTTCGGGAAATGTCTCTCAGAGAATAAGGAAATATAGGAAAACCGGGCGTCCCTGTCAAAATGTTTCGAACCTTTTCCGGAGGTGACCTTTATTCCTATGGGTCTAAGATATCCTGTTTCAAATATTTCCAAAAAGCTACTCCAGAGAAAAACCAGTTGTCCAAATATAGTAATTACTTAAACTGCCTGCAGGTGTTACCAAAAGATAAAGATAGTAGTTTCCTCTGAGAAGTATTGAAGTCTCTATAGAACCAAATAGAGATTCATGTATGGGTCCGGTTATATTTGCCTTCCATGGCGCCGGACTGTCGGATAAAGGCTGGAAGGTACCACCCGATGTAAAGAGATATATATTATAAGGATCTAACTCTGGTAAATATAGTCCAAAATAAATATCAACGGGTCCGGAAAACTGATCGATATCTATTATTATATTAAGTGTTCCACCGCCTTCAGCTACAGGACCGATACCCATAGGCTTTGCCTGAGAAGGATCAGTGCTCAGCACGGGTAAGTTCGTAGGAGAGTAAGAAAAGTCCTGGCCCCCGGCAGGAACAGGTATTGTAGCAGGAGTCGGCACAACCCCAGCGATTTCATCATCGGCCATCCATACTTCCCACCCGTCGCTCTCGGCACAGTAATCGACAAACTCACCTTCATCTACATCGTGATAGGTGTTGCAATCATTATCCCACTGAACAAAATAAGGATAATCGTCTCCGGCATCGTAACAGAGCACAGTCCCTTGAGTGCCCTGGGGAATAATACAGGAGCAAACGCCATAATCAGGACAGGAGATGGTAATAGCGGCCTGCACCCTGTCTCCGGGGTTAAAGTGGGCTGATGCTTCGCTTAAACATATAACGGTCACTGCATTATTATAACAAAACCCGTAATGAAATTTCTTAATATAGCTGTACCTTTAAACATGTTCATACACCTCCGCTTCTATCACCGGCATAAGATCTAAAGTAAACCCGCTTTTAAAAAGTTCGATCAAGATGGCGCTTTCACCCGTTCCGGGATAACTTCTGACACCTGCGATTGCTCACTGCCGATAAAACACCTTAGATGTTCCGTTTATAACACCATTAAAATTATACTTATTTGTAGATCTGGGAAATGTCAATTTTTCGTGCGCGTTCAACAATGAGTCGCAATGATCTGGGTCATTGATTCTCACATACTGGTTGAATCGGGGCACTAGTCAAATGGGAAGGTAGAGGTGAGCATTCACGAGGAGACCGCAAATGTCGCAATCCCCTCCTAATCGGGTCATC
>CAZPDU010000324.1:0-14134 GCA_964585405.1 uncultured Thermodesulfobacteriaceae bacterium
TCAGTAAGACTGACAGCCTTGGCCTTTTCATCCACTGTAAAATCAACGTCCTTGTGCAGATGCGGACTGATTTGATTGACCCTATAGTAAAGATCCGTAGAATCTTCTGATGGACCGGAAATAATCAGTGGTGTCCGGGCTTCATCAATGAGAATGCTGTCCACCTCGTCTACTATGGCATAGTAAAAATCTCTCTGGACCATGTCCTCCAAAGAATATTTCATGTTGTCTCTAAGGTAATCAAATCCAAACTCGTTATTGGTGCCGTAGGTTACATCTGCTCTATAGGATGATCTGCGCTCTGTATCCTCCAGACCATGCACTATCACTCCGACATCAAGACCAAGGAAGCGGTACACCTGTCCCATCCATTCCGAGTCGCGGGTCGCGAGATAATCGTTAACAGTAACCACATGGACTCCGCGGCCGGCAAGCGCATTCAGATAAACCGGCATTGTGGCAACTAAAGTCTTTCCTTCACCGGTCTTCATCTCTGCTATTTTGCCCTGATGCAGCACAATCCCGCCCATCAGCTGTACGTCAAAGGGCCTGAGCCCCAATACCCTTAAAGCTGTCTCCCGGACCACTGCAAATGTCTCCGGGAGCAATTCATCCATGGACTCTCCACGTTCCAATCGCCCCTTAAATTCAGGCGTCTTTGCCTTAAGTTTCTCATCAGGCAGGGCCTTTATATCTGACTCCAGAGAATTTATGCGGTCCACAAGCGGCTGTAGCTTTTTGACCTCCCTGTCGTGTTTGGTGCCAAAAACCTTTTTGACTAAATTCCCAATCATATGATCAAAGCTCCAGCAACATTGCTATTTCGTCACAATCCGGAAATTTTGGACATTTAAGACAGTCTGCCCAGATTTTGTGGGGCAGTGAACTCTTATCCACCAATCTGAATCCCAGATGCTCAAAAAATTTTTGTTGATATGTTAGGGTAAAGACACGACAGATTCCGAGCACAGCGGCCTCTGAAAGACACTGTTTCACAAGCTGTCTGCCCAGACCCCTTGCCTGATAATCTTCACGTACTGCCAGAGATTTCACTTCAGCCAGATCTTCCCAACATATATTAAGGGCTGAGACACCAACTATATTATCAGCAGATGTCTCAATTACTGTATAATCTCGAAGATGATCATATATCTCGCTGAGAGAACGAGGCAACAGGAGGCCCTGCTTTGCAAAGTGGGCAAGCAGGGTCTGAATGGATTTTACATCTGATGTTTTAGCTTTTCGTATCATGAGCTTAGTCATTTATGGGTACAACATAAGACTGTAAATTATATTTCTGGGCCAGATTTTTCGCGGAGCTGGTGGCCTCTTCAACAGAACGGTACTGCCCGAGATGTACGCGGTAGAAGATCTCTTTTTTAGAGCCGAGTTCGACTCTTTTGATTACAGTTTGGTAGCCCTTGTCCCTCCACCTGTCGGCCTCTTTATATGCCCGCTCTTTTTCTCTATAAGAAGCTATCTGCAAAGCAAAGTATTTACCGTTCTTTGTTGATTCTCGGGTTTGGTAACCAGGCCCTTTAATATCTACTGTATCACGCACCTCTTTTTTAACTGGCTCGTGCCCTGGCCCTAGTTGTTCATTTTTCTCAGTATCCGGTGTGATCAGCCCAGCTGTCTTCTCTTCCCTTGCATTCTGCAGCGTAGTTTCCTTATAAGGCTCTAAAACCTCACCTTTGTCTGGAATCAGGGAAGTAACTTTCTGTTCTTCAGGCACCGCACTCGAAACAGCCTGGGTCTGAAGCGGCTCATTCAAAGTACGTCCAACCAGCTTCTGACCAACCCAGAAACCCAGGATAAACACCCACATAAAAACACAAATAGTGGACATCGTCAGGGCTAAAAGCCCTCCCCAACCTATCTGAAACTGGATTTTCCGACTCTTTTTTTCCATTTTAGCCATCTCTGAACCTCAAGCTCTACCCATGTACCTTAGATTTAACTTAAACCAGAAACTACATTTTTTCAGGTGCCGATACTCCCAGCAACCCAAGACCCTTGCGAAAGACCGTTTTCGTCACATATGCCAGGAGAAGTCTGGCCTGAGTTAAATCCGGATTGTCGGTGATGAAACGATGCCGGGTATAGTAGCCGTGCAGCTGACCTGCCAGTCCGGTAAGATAATAACTGACACGATATGGCTCAAGCGCAAGGGCGGCGTCGGCGACAAGACACGGCAATGCATCCAGTTGCTTTAAAAGCTTAATGTCCTCCGGAGTATTGAGGAGTGAGACGTCAATATCCTGTGGCTCTGCAAGAGAGATTCCCTGTTCAGCAGCGTTTCTAAAAACACTTGAAAGCCTGGCATGGGCATATTGTACATAATAAACAGGGTTTTCCTGGCTCTGGCTCTTGGCAAGGTCCAGGTCAAAATCCAGGTGACTGTCACATCTTCGGGTCAGGAATATGAAGCGTGCCGCATCTTTACCTACATCATCCAGCACTTCCCTCAAAGTAACAAATTCACCGGCCCTGGTTGACATGGCTTTAATCTTTCCGCCTTGCAGAAGATTCACAAGTTGTACAAGAAGCACCTGCAATTTGTCTTCCTGATAACCAAGTGCCTTTATTATCGCCTTCACTCTTGCCACATATCCATGATGATCAGCACCCCAGATATCGACCAGGAGGTCATACCCCCTCTCCAGTTTGTGTCTGTGATAGGCTATGTCTGATGCAAAATAGGTAAGGACTCCATTTGAACGCTTAACTACTCTGTCTTTTTCATCACCCAACAGCATAGCCCTGAACCACAAAGCACCTTCTTTCTCGAACATGTAGCCTTTATCCTGTAACTCTGAAATGGTTTTGTCAACCAGACCGCTCTCATGCAGGGTTCTTTCACTGAACCAGTTATCATAATGGACACCGAATTCTTCGAGATCTTTGCGGATATCAGAGGCTATAATCCCGACAGCCGTATCAATAAAGAAGGTCAGGCAAGATTCCAGAGGTATATTCAAATATTTGTCCCCTTCTTTAGAGACAATGCCCGATGCTATATCATGGATATAGTCCCCCTGATAATACTCTTTGGGAAACTCCACATCATGTCCAAAATGTTCTAAATATCGCAAATAAACAGAGGTCCCGAGAGTCTTCATCTGATTTCCTATATCGTTGATATAATACTCCCTTTCCACACTGAACCCCGCGGCCTTTAACACCCTTGCCAGAGAGTCACCAACCGCCGCCCCTCTGCCATGGCCAACATGTAAAGGCCCTGTCGGATTGGCACTAACAAACTCCAGCTGAACCAGCTGGCCTTTACCAGTCTGTGACTCGCCGTAAGAATCCCCTGCCATCCAAATTGTTCGCAGGTTCTCCTGCCACCACTTATTAGCTATAAAAAAATTGAGAAAGCCTGGTCCAGCCACCTCAACCTTATGAAACAAAGGATTTTGCTCTAATATTTTGGCCAGGCAACCGGCCAGCTCTCGCGGTGATCTCCTGGCCTCCGAGGCGGTTATCAGGGCCAAATTGCTGGCAAAATCGCCATGGATCTCCTGTTTTGGAGGTACAATCTGATGTGATGCCGGCAACGACACATGCGGAAGTAATCCCTCAGAAATCCCCTGCTTATAGGCATCCTCTATGACTTTCTGTATATTATTACGTAACACCTTTTCCTCTTTTTCCGGATCGTTTTTTCATGCTCTGATTCCTGCTTATAACATATGCCAAACCTGCGCCATTTAATTTATAAAAACAAAATAACATAAACGTAATATTTTGTATGCCTTTGGGGGTAATTATATATGACTGTTCGAGCTATCCGTTCGTATCAGCCTGTTATCTCTAATATAAAACGAATAATAGGCCATGCAAAAAACAGGGATTACAAGATCGTTTTTTTGATTAGCAGGAAAAGTACCCTATGATAAAAAAACAGTATTTTTAACTCACGGCAATAATTTATACGGAAAGAAAAAACGACTGATTTTTTCGATAAATTATGTAACAGAACCCGTTTTTTTTATTTATTACTGAGTTTATTACAATATACACCATAAAGAAGGGGGGAATAAATACTGGCATAGGGACAAATTCTTAAGGGACAGCTACTTCCCTTCTGGCCGTCTATCCAGAAAGTTGCATGTTTGCAAAAGCTATAAATATTTCCTGGAATAACAGGCTCGAAGTCCTGACAGATTTCTCTATATGATTCTGGTATTTGACCGGTAAAAGCAGGGGCCATACCCGATTGTTTCTTAAAATTATTTTCTATCACTTTATCTATCACTTTCCCTTGTATCTCAATCTTTAAGTATTAAGGTAAGAAAAATTTATAATAAATATTCTTTTCATAACTAAATAAGCAAAAATCATTCCGAAGTTATTCTGGTTACTCAATCATTAATTAATGGCCTGATATTATAGTAATCTTTTTGCAAAAATATATAAAGGAAACCAATTGCCATTGCAAGGACTTTTTCTTTACATTACAGGAAACTATTTGGTCAATAAAGTATTACACCCCAAATATGGAAATAAAGATTCAAAAATATGGTGATTTTATCCTTTTAAACGGATTTTTGGTCTTCAGGTGAAGATTTTTATGCATTATATAGAATGAATATTGACGTTGTGTCAATTTCATAAAACCCATTTAATTATTCAGGGAGTCAAAAATCACTGCCAAGGGCGTTGGTTTTTGACAGATAAAATAAAAAAATACAGGAAGAACATGAATAATAAAGTAGGGCGAAATGATCCGTGCCCCTGTGGAAGCGGAAAGAAGTATAAAAAATGCTGTCTTCTCAAGAAAAGCTCAAAAAGTAATGATTTAAAAGATCTGTATTGGCAGACATACAGGATTCGGCTCAAGGAGAAAAAGGATATTGAAGGTATAAAAAAGACCGGAGAGTTGGTCCTGAAACTCCTGCAACTGGTAAAGGATGAGATTAAGCCGGGTATAAGTACGGATGATATTAACACGCTTGTTCATGAATTCACCATTAAAAATAATGCCATCTCGGCGCCTTTAAATTACAAAGGTTTTCCCAAAAGTGTCTGTGTTTCGGTCAATGAAGTCGTCTGTCACGGAATTCCGGGCAAACAGATCCTTAAAGATGGAGATATAGTGAATGTGGATGTAACTCCGATCCTTAACGGATATTATGCAGATGCAAATCAGACTTTTTTCGTCGGTTCACCCAGTTCCGAGGCACAGAAAATTGTCAGAGTTGCGCGCGAGAGTCTGAAAATCGGAAGATCAATGGTATGTCCCGGAAATACAATAGGAGATATTGGATGGGCCATTCAGAAATATGCTGAAGGTGAAGGTTGCTCTGTGGTCAGAGAATTTGTTGGTCATGGTGTTGGATTTGAATTCCATGAACCTCCAGAGGTCAGGCATTATGGTATGAAAGGAAAGGGAATACGTTTGATTCCCGGCATGGTCTTTACAATTGAACCCATGATAAACCTGGGGAAAAAAGACATTGTTATATTAGAAGACCATTGGACAGTGGTAACCGCAGATGGATCGCTTTCTGCCCAATTTGAACAGACACTGGTTGTTACTGAAAATGGTTATGAGAGCCTGACACCTTTTGACCTGTAAAACAGATTTAGTATCATAAAAAATGATACGACTCAATTGAAATCCCGTCAATTGATGGCTGGTAGCTATGAGGCCTCAGCTACCAGCCACGAACTAATCCATTAATAATTATGAATACAAAACACTCTGAGTTAAGAAATGATCTCTTGTTTGGAGATTATTATATTTAAGGGTTTTTAGCGGATCTGTTGTCCTAAAAAAACTCCTTTAAAAAATTCCCTTGCTCAGGCAACTGATCGAATGCTCTTTCCCGCAAGCGGATTGTAAAGTTTAGTTATTGCGACCTTCATAACGTCCAGGGTCCCCATGTCCTGTATAATACCCATCAGCTTATTTTCTGCATCTTCCGGAAGAACACAGGCATTTGCCGAATCAAAAGTCAAGTCAGAGAAACCCTTACAGAGTTTCTTCTGGTCTTTCTTGTTCATTCCTACCTGAACTGCCTTTTTGCCGTCAATCTCCTGAACTTCGTCCGCCAATCCGGCAGACTCAATCTTTTTCAGTTTCTCATCATCCAGAAAGATATTAATGTAAAAATCAGCCATAAAAAAACCTCCTCTTAACAAATTATTTAGAATATGATTTTTGATTGGAAAACATATGCATCTTTTCTGCCTAAAGCACGCGACTTCTTGATTTTCCTTCAAAAATTGCTGCACACACAGCGAAATTTTATATCACGGCGCCTGTTTTATGTCAAGCAGTGTGCCTATTTTGCGCAGTATCTCCATTCCATTAAATCCGAAAGGGCATATTTGAAAACATCTGCTTTTTTCTTATACTGGAAAATGAGTAAAGGTCTGTAACCGGTCAAAGCGGTTTGCAAGCAAAAAGTAATATAGACTTTGAGGAAAATTCGGACCTGACTTATGTGCTCTGACAGCGGATCTAAATGTCCCGGAGAGCCCATCCAGTTGATTTCAGCTCGACTTGCAGATTATCCACAATCTAACGACTTGACATTTATTGTTTAGTAAATAGGTTGACTTTTTCATCATGATCACTTCATACTTGTTTTTAATAGTATTTTCCCGGAGAAGTACTGCCAGTAGAGCTAACAAAGGACGCTCATACCCCAAAAACCCTTATCAGCAGGCAATTCAAGGTTTTTTAGCAATTATGTCCTGCCAGTATTATTGTAAAAGTTAAATATATTTAAAAGGCGTTGTGTAAAATGGAAGCTGAACATTCTGCGCTGGAAAGAAAATTACGTGAATTGACCGTGCTTTACGAAATCAGCCAGCTGCTGGTCTCTGCCCCTGATCCAAAAGAGGCATTAAGTCCGGTCCTGGATATTCTGCATTTTAAAATGGGCATGAGCAGGGGTACCATAACTCTATTAGATACTGTTACACAGGAATTATATATAAAAGCGGCTCATGGGCTGACCGATCTGGAGAGACAGAGGGGACATTATCAAATAGGCGAAGGTATTACGGGAAAGGTAGTAGAAACTGGAGAACCGGTCATTGTGCCGCATATAGGAGAAGAGCCTTTATTTTTAAACCGCACGAAGGCCAGAAGGGATATCCATAAGAGCGATATATCGTTTATTTGTGTACCCATCAAAATAGGTGCCTTTACTTATGGTGCACTGAGTGCGGATCGCCTGTTCAGCGAGGAAATATCCTTTAAGGAAGACCTGAGACTGCTGACCATTATCGCATCAAATGTAGCCCAGGCCATAAAAATCAGCCGCATGATGGAGGAAGAAAAGGACCGTCTGCGTCATGAGAACATTACATTGCGGGAGCAACTCAAAGAACGCTATAGCTTTCACAATATTGTGGGCAGAAGCAACAAAATGAGAGATGTCTTCGAAATGATAAATAAGGTCTCAGCAAGTGATGCCTCCGTTCTTATCAGAGGGGAGAGCGGGACCGGCAAAGAGCTTGTGGCTAACGCCATCCATTATAACAGCTTGAGGGCAAAAGAACCCTTTATCAAGGTAAACTGTGCTGCCCTCCCTGAGACACTTATGGAGAGCGAGCTGTTCGGGCATGAAAAAGGGGCTTTCACCGGCGCAACGCAGAGAAGGACAGGCAGATTTGAACGCGCACACAGAGGTACCCTGTTTCTGGACGAGATCGGGACCCTTAATCTCGCTGCTCAGGCGAAAATTCTGAGGGTTCTTCAGGAAAAGGAACTGGAAAGGGTTGGGGGAGATGATACCATAAAAGTTGACGTGCGAATCATTACAGCGACCAATAAGCCTCTGGAAAAGGCCCTTGAGAAAGGAGACTTCAGAGAAGACCTTTATTACCGTCTAAACATATTTCCAATCTACTTACCGCCTCTACGGGAGAGAAAAACAGATATTCTCCTGTTAGCGGATTTTTTCCTTGAAAAGTACAGGGAAAAATACAAAAAAGATGTGAAAAGGATCACCACCCCTGCGATTGATATGCTCATGCGCCATCACTGGCCCGGAAATGTCAGGGAGCTTGAAAATTGTATAGAGCGGGCCTTGCTTCTCTGTAATAATCACGTTGTCCACAGCTATAATCTGCCTCCCAGCCTTCAGACAGCCGAGTCATCCGAGACAGTCCTTCCGGGCTCTCTTTCCTCTGCTCTGGCTATTTTCGAAAAAGACTTCATCATTGATGCATTAAAAAATGCGCAAGGTAATATTGCCCAGGCAGCAAGGGCCCTTGATACATCTGAAAGGATTTTGGGTCTCAGGATAAAGAAATACGGTATTCAGACCAGGCAATTCCGTTAGGAGACTCCGTCCCTCTTGATTAATTGAAACCGGATATATTTATGGGCAGCAAACGGGAAAGTGCCTGTATCACAAATAGAGATCCCCTTCTGCTGCTTGCTTCAGATTAGATATGCGCTGTCCCTGCCTGGATTTACAGCTTTTTTATTTTCGCCGTCAGTATCTGCACATAATGCCCTTTTATGCCCGGGCAGGAGAACTTGTAAAAGTAAAAATTATCAGACGGGTAAAAAAAAGACAGGCTGGACATAACCCCCGAAGTGATTTCAGACATTAAGAACTTGACACTCAGTGTCAACAGAGAAAATATATATAATTATGAAACTCTTTAATCCGGATGAACTTATCAACAGTAGAGGCGATTGCTGAAAGGCCCTTGCAGGCGTAGGTTTGCGCCTGAGAAACCCTTCCACTCCAAACGGCTATCAGATGGAAGTTCTTTTTGACCTGGATATAATGCCCAAAATGAACAAGCTTCTTGCAATAGTAGGTGGTAAGATCCTTCTTAAGGAAATACATGAGACCTATATAAGGCTTATAGTGGAAAAAACTGCAGGTTAACGCCTTTGTCTTTATGACTTGATTACCTTTATATTTTAGGCAACTTAAACAGGATTTTAAAAACCATCAAATAATACATAAGGAGGAGACTAACATGCCACGAGGAGATGGAACAGGCCCTGGAGGTCAGGGTCGCGGAACGGGCAGAGGTATGGGACCAGGTGGCGGTGGACGTGGCAGATCAGGCGGATCTGCTTCAGGTCCAGGTGGAAACTGTATCTGCCCTAAATGTGGTGAACGCCTGTCACATCAGACTGCAACTCCTTGTTTTGAGCGAAAATGTCCCAAGTGCGGGGCTATGATGATACGAGAGTAAAAATTCGGGTCTGATGCCACACGATGTTGACCGTGAAATCGCTTTGACTGCATCTGGCAGCTTCGTTATTGACTGCATTATGGTAGTCACAGAACTCCGTTCAGGGTTTCACGGTCTCAGCCAGCTCGTTTTTGTCGACTCTGCCAGTCGGCTCTTGCATCAACCACCATCATAAATGGAAACTGGACACAATTTCTTTCCAGTCTGTTTTTATGTCCTCTCAATTCAGAGACCGAAAATCAACAGTTCTGACTTTCGTTGAACTCTGAACTACTGGACCCCAAAACCTTAAACGCGTACATAAATATCTTACAAATTTGTAACAACACAGATCCGATCTTACAAAGATGTAATGATATATCAAATAACTTCTCTTATTTTTCTCGCCATTTTTATTTCTAACCTATTATTTTAACAGCAAAATTTTTTGAATACCTCATGTGGCATCAATATTGATTATGGATCATGAATATCATACATCATGCGTAATTGCCGGCAGCATTTTGTAACTGCAAGTCCATAATCAACAGGGAAGGTCAAGAGGCACTTATTTGACTGCTCATTGCTGAATTGGAATGCTGCTTTTATCTACTGATTCTGATGTCCATTTAAGGACATGCAAAAATAAGGAGATGGTATTCGATGAAGAGAGAAAGGGTCTTGAGTCTTACAAAGATAATTTTGGTTTGGTTGGTCTGTTACACGGCTACTGTGGATTTTGCCAGGGCAACAGACAGGGAAGGGCCTACTGCTGATCTGACTGTAAGCATGCTGAGTCAGTATATCTGGCGGGGATTCGCGTTAAGTGAAGACAGCGCTGTAATTCAACCCTCCATGACAGTGGCCTATAAAGGATTTTCCTTTAACCTCTGGGGCAATCTGGATACCGACCCTGCTGGTGACCTCGATAACTGGAACGAGACAGATATGACTTTGTCCTATGACTGGGGTGCCGGTCCCATGGGATTCTCGGCCGGTTATATATACTATGCCCTGGACGGCATCGAGGACTCTCAGGAAGTCTATTTCAGTTTAGGTCTGGACACTCTGCTGAGTCCTGCCTTAACTGTCTATCGCGAGATCTATCACTCGCCTCACTGGTTCATAACCGGGGACATCTCCCATTCATTTGCTCTACCCGGCGAAATGAGCCTGGATATTAGCGCACAGGTAAGCTATCTCCTGTCAGATGATGAAGGCGCCTATCCGGAGGTGGATGACGATGGAGTGGTTGAAGGCGAATATGATAATTTTCATCATGGTGTATTGTCGGCGGCCTTAAATATGCCTGTAAGTGACTACTTTACCGTCACACCAGAGATACACTGGTCCTTCCCCTTGTGTGACGATTCCGAGTCCTTGACCCGTGATTCGGGCCTGAGTGTAACGGATGATAGCGACAATTTTGTCTACGGTGGCGTTTCGGTGAGCTTTGCCTTTTAGTCCTGTTCTCAGTGACGGCCAGACAGAGAGAATCTCCATTCGGCTGTCACGCTGAGACTACAAAAATGTAGCATTTACGGTAAGAAATTACAAAAATGTAGCATTTACTCATGTGACAACAAAATATTGAAAATCAAAAAATTACATAAAAACAGTAAGTTGGATAAAAAATATACCGTGGCATCAGGCTTGCTAAACATTTAACTTTTAGGAGAAACAAACAATGAATACAGGTGATACAGCCTTTATGTTAATAGACAGTGCCTTTGTCATGCTTATGACACCGGGACTGGCGCTATTTTATGGTGGACTTGTGCGCTCCAAGAACGTCCTTGGCACCATTATGCACAGTTTTATCTGCCTGGGAATAGTCTCTGTTATCTGGGTTGCCTATGGTTACTCACTGGCATTTGGTCCCGATGTAGCGGGACTTACAGGAAACCTTGACTGGATGTGGCTGAATGGCGTGGGCACAAAGGCAGGCCCATACTCTGATACTATTCCGGATTTGCTCTTCTGCGCATTCCAGCTGATGTTTGCCATCTTGACTTCGGCCCTCATAACAGGAGGTTTTGCCGAGAGAATGAAATTCTCTGCCTTTTTGATATTCACCGTTCTGTGGAGCTCTTTGATCTACATGCCTGTCTGCCACTGGGTCTGGGGCGGCGGATGGCTTGGAAGTATAGGGGCACTGGACTTTGCCGGGGGAACTGTTATTCATATCAATTGCGGCTTTGCAGCCCTGGCGGCTGCCGTGATAATAGGCAAGAGAAAGGGGTGGGGCCGCGAGTCATTTCATCCCCACAACCTTTCAATGACCATTTTCGGGGCCGGCATATTGTGGTTTGGCTGGTTTGGTTTTAACGCGGGTAGTGCTCTTACTGCCGGAGAAACCGCTGCCCTGGCTTTCTTTACTACGCAGGTGGCAACTGGGGCCGCCGCCCTGTCATGGATTATGGCTGAATGGATAGTCCGGACAAAGCCAACGACCCTTGGAGCCGCCTCTGGTGCAGTGGCAGGGCTGGTTGCCATTACGCCTGCTGCCGGGTTTGTGAGTCCGGTATCGGCTGTAATTATCGGCCTTGTAGCCGGTGTATTATGTTATTCGGCAGTGCTGCTCAAATCCAGGCTTGGTTATGATGACGCATTGGACGTGTTAGGAATTCACGGTATCGGGGGTATATGGGGCGCACTGGCCACAGGACTCTTTGCCTCGATTGCCGTGAATCCAGACGGCGCCAACGGCCTGTTCTTTGGAAATCCATACCAGTTTGTGATTCAGGCAATAGGCGTTGGTGCGACCATTGCATATTCATTTATCGGCAGTGCTATTATTCTTAAGATTATTGATGTTACAGTAGGGCTTAGGGTAACCTCGGAAGAGGAGGTTCAGGGCCTTGATATCACTCAGCACAGTGAAATCGGGTATTCTATATAAATAATACCCCTAGATGAACAAAAATATGCACAACACATCATGTTCGTCACTGTATGAGTCTGATTAAGGAGAAATCAATGAAGAAAATCGAGGCAATTATAAAGCCTTTTAAGTTGGACGATGTCAAGGAGGCACTGAACGAAATCGGAATCAAAGGGATGACAATTTCCGAAGTCAAGGGTTACGGTCGTCAGAAAGGGCACAAGGAAATATATAGAGGTGCGGAATACGTAGTCGATTTCATCCCTAAAATCAAACTTGAGATAATAGTAGAGGCAGCTCAGTTAGACCAGGTAGTGGCAAAGATTAAGGAATCTGTTTATACAGGAAAAATCGGAGATGGTAAAATTTTCGTATTACCTGTCGAAGAGGTCATGAGGGTCAGGACCGGTGAGCAGGATAAAGACGCTATTTAGTGCCTGGACTGTAAGACTATTTAGTCGGGATCAAAAAAGAAATGATTTTAATATGTTATATGTTAAATATTGTTGTAAATAGTGAGACATGGATTTTTGTCAGCAAAATCAACTAGTAAAAAGGAGATTTATATTATGACACCAAAACAAGTATTGGATATGGCCAGCGAGAAGGGCCTCAAGGTAGTCGACCTTCGCTTTCTCGACTTCCTTGGATTATGGCAACACTTTACAGTACCTTTAAGCGAGTTGAATGAAACAAGCTTTGAAGACGGTTTTGGTTTCGACGGTTCAAGCATCCGCGGATGGCAACCTATACATGCCAGTGACATGCTCGTTGTTCCTGATTCAACTACGGCCCAAATTGATCCGTTTTTTGCGGAAAAAACCCTTGTTTTGATCGGAGACATAGTAGATCCTATAACCAGGGAGCCGTATTCCAGAGACCCCAGGAATATCGCCAAGAAGGCCGAAGCATATTTGAAGGGGACGGGCATTGGTGATACCGCGTACTTCGGTCCTGAAGCAGAATTTTTCATCTTTGATGATGTCCGTTATGACAACTCAAGTAATGCCTGCTTCTATGAACTGGACTCCGTGGAGGGCATCTGGAACAGTGGCAGGGATGAATGTCCTAACCTGGGATATAAACCCCGCCACAAAGAAGGCTACTTTCCTGTTCCCCCTACGGACAAATTTCAGGACTTAAGGACTGAGATGCTGCTTACCCTGGCGCAGGTCGGTATTGAAGTCGAGTGCCAGCACCACGAGGTGGCTACTGCAGGACAGGCAGAAATCGACATGCGTTTCAAGCCTCTGGTCCAAATGGGTGATCAGCTCATGTGGTTCAAGTATGTGCTTAAAAATGTTGCCCACCGACACGGCCATACTGTAACCTTCATGCCCAAACCGCTGTTTGGTGATAACGGTACAGGCATGCATATACATATCAGTATATGGAAAGATGACCAGCCTACTTTTGCAGGCGACAAGTATGCCGGGCTTTCTGAGAACGGCATGTATGCCATGGGCGGTATCCTCAAGCACTGCCGTGCTATTTGTGCTTTCTCTAACCCATCCACCAATTCCTATAAGCGCCTCGTGCCCGGTTTTGAAGCCCCTGTAAATCTGGCTTACTCAAGTCGTAACAGGAGCGCTGCAATCCGTATCCCCATGTATTCTGATTCTCCCAAGGCCAAAAGGATCGAGTTCAGGACCCCTGATCCATCCTGCAACGGCTATCTGACCTTTTCTGCAATGCTGATGGCCGTGATTGATGGTATAGAAAACAAGATCGATCCTGGTGAGCCACTGGACAAAAACATCTATAATCTGCCCCCTGAAGAGCTGGCCATAATCCCCTCGGCCCCAGGCTCTCTGGATGAGGCCCTAGAAGCACTCAAGGAAGACCAGGAATTTCTGCTGAAGGGCAATGTCTTTACACAGGATGTCATTGACAAGTGGATAGAGTACAAGACGGAAAAAGAGATCAACATGGTCAGGCTGCGGCCACATCCATATGAATTTTTCTTATATTTTGATGTTTAAAAGGAATAAACATGTGTCGACTTAGCGCCATTACTTCCAGTACATATTTTTCTCCTATGGAGAACATCCTGGCGCTGGAGACCATGAAAGAAGGCCATGATGGCTC
>CAZPDU010000325.1:0-9036 GCA_964585405.1 uncultured Thermodesulfobacteriaceae bacterium
TCACCGAGTGATATTGGAATCTCACAATCCTCCGCACTGACAATCTCTTCCCTTAGCTCGGCCATTACCTCGTCGTCGGTTTTTACAAATTCATCGTATCTAGCGGCGCAAAGAGGGCAAAGGGCCAGATACTGAGCTTCATGCTCTTTCGGCAGATATATACGGGAGAACATAGAGATGCTGCCGTCAGGATTGCTTATACAGGGAAATTAATCGCATAAAATGCCGCTGGCTCCATGTAATAACGCACTCCTCACCTGCTAGCTTGATTTTTATTCCAATACGTTGTGCTTTCCCGCCTCCATCCTCAAATTCAGCGATTATATCCTTAATGTCATCCAGCCATTCAAAACTGGCGTATTTTAGCTTTGCCATAGTGTCGGCACTAACGCAGAGCATATTACCTGCGTCATTGAGATAACAGGCATTGCTGTATGGTAAAAGACTGCAAGCTTCAAAATAGTTTTCCGGAATGCCTTCGGAATTGGCAGCCGCTTTCGGGAAGGTCGTGCCCTTAATCTGACACTGACCATGGTATTCAACGTAGAGAAATTCTCGGGCCTCTTTGTTATCTGGTTTATCGCGTACCGGAGAGAATTGTACAGTATGAGGAATTGTCGTGTGTTCCTCAACCCCATCAGTGACAGCATCATCAAGATTGTTCTGATAACGCTCAGGGTTTCTGACAGGGTGGTCTTGCCCCCCTTCACTATTTTCTATCTTGGAGGAAAGGTTCCCATGTTGACGCCTGTTCAGATTGGCAAGTCCCTCTCTAAATGACGGCGCAAGGGTCGGTTGAATTGATCTTGGTACGAGTTTTTCAAACCTTTCAAGCTCATCATCCGATGCATTGGCTATCCGCTCAAGCAACTCTTTCTTTCGAGGATTGCCTTCGGATAAGATATCAGCGGCTTTAACTTTTTCTGTTTTTTTCATTCCAAGAAAATCGGCCAGCTTTTCATCTCGTTCGAATTGATCGGGGAGTTCATCGAGGCTGAGCTTGGACGGACAATGGAATAGTCCGTCCGGCCCAGGTAACCACTTGCTTTCTATCAGCAATCGACCAAAGGACTCTGATATGCGCTCTTCCTTGCTGCTGTTTTCGTAGGTTTGTCTGGATGACTTTTCAACCGTCCCTCGTATGCATTCAGCCTTTGGGAGTGCAATGTTATTCCAAATAAAAAGGCTTTTTTCGACAGTTGGATGTGAAATGGCAATCGACAATCCTTCGACCTTAATATCGGGGTCAAATCCTTTCAATCCCCTCCTGTGGTACCCGTGTGAATTGGAAATTATGATAAACCCACTATTGTCCGCACTTCTTTTTGTTACTTTTGGGCTATCGTCAACTCCAAGTTCTCGTAACATCGATAATAATTCATCTGGATAATCATCAGTGACAAACCAGGCTTCAGGATTATTTTTGAAATATTGAGTTAACAGAACATTCCTCTTATACATATCATGAGGAGCCTTATACTCACTTTTAAGGCCATTAAAAGCTTTCAGAATTCGGACAGAAGGCAGAACTGCCTTAAACAATAATGGGATAATTTTCCCTGGCTCAGCATCGGCGAAACGATCCTCGAATCCTTGCAATTCCAATTTGCCCAATAGTATTTTCACCTTGGCTAATGAACTCGCCGAACCACCCTGAAATGGCCCCTCTAAAAGCCTCTTGATTTTTTTGAGGTCATCAATATTCGTCGCATGATCCACTATAACTGTGCCTTCAGCATATTTCGGCAAGATAAATTCAATTATTTCAGCGAACAAATCAGGCTCAATCATTCCAAGCTTTTTCAGAAAATCAGAGGCATTCTCATCAGCAATGATACTCTTTTTTATTGTCGGGAAATTTGTTGTGGTTCCCGTGGATGGTAGATAGGCATTCGGCGTACCGTCGTTCTTAAATGGAACAACGTGAGAGTTATTGTCGAGTCGTATTATCTTTCTTTTTCTCAGAGTGGCATCCGGCTTTTTCCAAAGTACCGTTCCCGTTCTATCAGCGCCCAAAAAAGAATAGAAATTAATGATCCATTCGTCAGGTTGGTTCTCCAAGAACTGATCGGTCAACAAATCAACAAATTTCTCTGGTCTAACCCCTTCAATATCAAGTTGTTCCATTAGATAACGTCTTAATTCCGGCGTCTTGTCCTGGGTTATGTCCGCCGAAACCCATTTCACTAATTGAGTTGCTTTGAATAGAAGGCGAAGTTGATCTGCGCTCAGCAAGTCCCTCAAGTCCGTGCTACGGGAAATTTTCGCGTTTTGCGCGGACACGAAAGTCCCGTCATAGGATGGAATCAAGTCTTCTACCATGAGCGCCTCGCAGACCGCGACGACGATGGGATAGAATATACTGTCCTTATCTTCAGCGATCTGGTTCAACCTGCCCGCGAACATTTCAAGGAAGTCTACCGTTAGGAGGCTCCTTTCCTTCAAAAGCCGCAATGCTTTGGCGACTAAATCTGCAACGCACTTCATTAACCAGCGATTCCATGGCACATCCTGAATGTCTTCGCGAGAACTCGGCAGTATAAAATCCGCATTGATTAAGAAAGGTAGGCCTGTATCTGACCGTACTGGCAGATAAGCAAAAAGTTTTCCTATGGCGTCACGATTTTGGTTAAGTGGGAACGCAATTGATACTTCCCGATCTTCGATTCCTTCGCGCTTTTCTTGAGTGATCTCTTTAGGCTTATCAAAGGACTGTGTGGACAATAAAAACTCATCGACGGCAGAAAAGAATTCACCTTGTCTTTCGCCTTTAACTATAATTTGAACCAAAGGCATCTTGGAATCGTCTTTCAAAATTGTTAGAGTGTCTCCAGTATCTGTTTCAATCTTAATTTCTCTGAGCTTTGATAAAAAAAGAATGCTCTCCGGTTCAATATCGTGAAGCATCTCTTCGATTTTGGCATAGCCAAAACCAGATTTATCGAGCGGCAGGATAATAGTAGTTTGAGAGCGGCACAATTTATCCGGAAGTTGTTCGATCCATCGCGGAACGATGTATCCTAGACCCGTTTCTTCCTCACGCTCTGGAAGGCAAAAGCTGTAGCCATTAGAAAAAATATGAGGGATGGACGTTACCCTAAAAACCGACTTGAATCCAATTCCTTTTTCACCGATGTATCCCTGGATCTTGCTTTTTGTTGTCTTACCAACTGCGCAAATGGCTTCCACGTTATTCGAAGAAAAACCGATTTCATTATTGTGAATAATCAGCGTACCATGTGATCCTTGCGTGCCTGTTGGGTCGGTCTTTGACAGTCGAAAGGAAAGGGATGGTTCGACTTTCTGATAGCTATTGTCTTCAGCATTCTGAATTAGCTCGAAAATAAAATGGGTATCTTTGTTATAAAGGTCTCTCGCTAAAGCCTGGATCGAATTGTTTAGGCTATCTTTAACGCGCTGAGTCGCCTGAAAATCCTCTCGTATTTTTGCTATGTGTTCTTGACAATTATCGACCATTATCTTCACCTCGCTCGACATGCAAAATCCCATACGCAACAGGACCGGCGACGATATCCGCTCTTTCCAAAGCGATGTCCAGCTCTTGGATTCGCCTTGCGTAGTCCGCCTCTGCAGCGGCGATTTGAACCCGACGCATTTTTTGTATCTTCTCGTTGGTCGCTTGGCTGAGCTGTTCTTCCAAAAAAGCGATTCGCGCCCGGTGACTGGTGGATAGACTCTCCCGCCGGTATTCGGCCTGTTCCTGGGTCTTTTGCCGGTGTCTGCTTCTCGCGTCGTACCACAAGCTGTAGTGCTGGGCGTCCAAGTCGTCCCAAACTGAAGCGCCAAGGCCGTCTGGCATAGCGCCAGGACAATCCGCCGCACTCTCCAAAAGGCGACCAAGATGCTCGGTCACCATGGCGTTCGAGGCGATAGGCTTAAGCACCAAGTCCTCCCTGATGCCGTGAAAGCGCCACTGGTAAATGGCGAATTCGTAGCGCCCAATAGGTATCTCGTTTGACACTACCTCCAGATTGGTTATGACCCGTTGTTTGGTATCAAATGACAGGGCCGCCTGTTTGACCAATGGATGGAGGGGCATGATGAAGGCGGCCTCGGGATGCTGCATGGCGCAATCAGACTCGAAGGTGATGGCCAAATGCTGGCTCCCGCCCTTGAGCCAATTTTCCCATTCGCGGTAAGCAGAAGTGTTCTGCCTCGGGAGCTGCTGAAAATCCCTTAAAAGGTGGCCACGGAATTCCTGGGCCAGCCGGAGGGTCTTGAGCGGCTTTTCGCCCAGAATAAATTCCTGGTCTTTACCGCACACGTGCTGCAGGTAAAGGGTCACTACACTGCGGAGGGAAGCCGGTGATAGCCAGAAACTCGCCGCGTCGGCAATTTCGCGGTTCATATGCTCTTGGGGAAGGCGAATGCCAAACAGCTCCGCCTGCTTCTGCTCCAGCTCTTCCTGCTCCTGGATGAGCCGGATTTTGTTGTCGGATAGTTGCTGGAGCTTCCCCTTGCGCTCCTCCTCACTCAGCTCGTAGTTCTCCGCGATGTTTTTGATCTCACGAGTGATTTCCCCGAGTATTTCCTCGCTCCCTCCGAGGGCGTTATTGAAGACCCCGATGCGCACCAGGCACCGCTCGTAGATATCCGCATCCACGGTTCCCGGCGTGATCAAGTTGACGATGGCGACGCTCTCGCTCTTCTGCCCGTTTCTGTCGATACGGCCAATGCGCTGTTCTACCCGCATGGGATTCCAGGGAAGATCGTAGTTCACGATGCAGTCGCAGAACTGATAATCGAGACCTTCGCAGCCTATTTCGGAAAACAACAACAGGTCTAGGCAGTCCTCATCCTCCTTCGGCTTCTCAAAACGGGCGCGAAGGGACACACGATCCTCATCCGGCGTTCCCCCATGGACCAACCCGACGCGAAAACCGTCCTTGCTGAGATGGTTGAAGAGATAGCTCAAGGTATGCCGGAAGCTGCTGAACAGCATGACCTTGTTGTTCGGGAGGCTTTGCTTGTCGCGGATGATGTTGCGTAAAGCTTCGAGTTTGGGATCGCTTGCCTCAAGGGTACGAGCCGCCTTCAGCAGATTCTGGATTTGGCTTTGGATGGGAATGATGGCCTCGTCCTCGGGGACGCCGGTGTCATCCGCTTCTTCCCAGGACAGTTCATCGAGATGGCGATTGAGGATATCCTCAAGAAAGGGGGCAAGACCAAAGAGGCAACTGGCCGCCTGTCGCCTGATGGTGGTCATCAAGAACTTCACGTTAACCCCATTGTGAATCTGGCTGAATATTTCAGCCTGGATTCTCAAAAGTTCGTCATGCAAATGCTGCTGAGCCGGAGTGAATGGCACGACGACCGTCTCGGGCTTTCTGACCGTGAAATTCCCAATGTCGCGGCGGCGGGTTCTGTTGATGATACCGGCGAAGGTGTGTATCCCCTCCGTGGCGGAGATCATCCTTATGCGTTCCTCGTGTGTAACCCCGCCTCCCAAGAGTTCAGAGCGGACCCGACCAAAATCCGGATTGTGCCTGAGTATGGCCTGGCCCCAGGGCGTGGACGCCGCCTGATCGAGAGCTGCCATCGCCAGGTTTTGCCATTCCGGCGTTTGAGACCGCATCGCCGACACCGCCTGATTGATAAACGGGTTCGGTTCAGCCATGTGCAAGAAGCTCTCCTGATCGATGATGAGATCGGGGCGAAGTGTATTCAGAAGCACGAAGAGATCATTGCTGCCAAGTTGGATCGGGGTAGCCGTCAAGAAAACTACTGCTTCTGCATGATCACAGAAAAACTTCACGGCTTTGTGGGTGAAGGTATCCTGGTTTCGAATATGGTGAGCCTCATCGACAATAACCAGATCGAATCGGGGCGGCGGATCAAGATCCAGGAGGCCCTTTTTCCCCTTCCGCTTACCTTTGGGAGCCGTGCCATACAGGAGTGCTTCATCGAACTGGGAGTACGGGACGATGCTTTTCTGGTGCTGCTCCGGCCAGACACCATCCAGATCCATCTCGTTGATGCAATACCGCAAGGCAGCACCATCAAGATGGGTAAAACGCTCTTCGAAGCGTTTCATCTCGTTCATCCACTTTTTCTCGGTAACCAGTGGACGCGGACATACAATTAGAACTGAGCGTATCTCACGCCTCGCCTGGAGTTCGCGCAGGATGAGGCCAGCCTCAATGGTCTTACCTACCCCAACGCCGTCAGCAATGAGCAAACGTGGACGATCTGACCGGATAAACCTCAATACCGGTCTGAATTGATACGGGATAAAGTCGACACGGGCGGCGTTTAGTGAATAGAGCGTAGATAATCCCGGATACTTTATCTGCAGCGCTGTGAGGTAGGCATGGAATTGATCGCACGTAAAGGTGCTTTCATTTTCCACACGTTGTTCTTCAGCTTGCAATTGCGATGCGTAAAATGATTGGGTTATCCCGTCAATAAAGATCTTGAATCGGTTCTCAGGCTTACCGGGCACCACGGCTACCACAGCGCCACGGCTTGATGGGTTTGATTTAGCGAAGACGATTTGCCCGGGTTCAAATTCGGCCGCATCGTTTTCCCTTTCCGGAGGCGCTGAGGGCATCTCTGTGCCTGGTTCAGGTTGCGGCTGGGTCTCCGATACGAGAAGACTCGCCTTTGTTTTCCGTAAATCTTGAATCAACTTGTCATCTGCGCCGATAACAACCGCAAAACGCTGAAGGGTGTCCAGATCCCGGTACATGTCATCAACGGGGAAACCCTCTGCATCTGCATGTGCCCAGCGATTGCGAACGGTTTGCATTTCCTTGACAAAGTGACGAGCTTCGGAGGTAAGGTCCAAACTGTTGGAAATCTGATACCAGTTCTGGTCCAGAACCCGAAGAAGTCCAGCGAGATCAAGACCTCCTAGTGACGTGATGTTGCGCTGATCCAATCGTCTCTTTTGCTGAAAGGACAAAGTGCTAACTACCGCTTTGTTCCACCAGTCGTCAAACAGCGGCGGTAAAATTCTTTCTAAAAACTCTGCCAATTGACCGGATACATCACTAAGATGCTTTGCAATTGCTACGTGAAATAAAGCTTTCTTATGCATTTTCTGACTCGCCTCCTGCTGCAAACTCTTCATCGACTTCAAACATAATTGTTACCTTTACTTTTTATTTTTCTTACATCAGCTATACAGTATTTAATTAGCTTATGAGCAGCAGCTTCACAATGAAAGGAATCAAAAAGCATTGAAACAAATTTTTAACTTGCGATTGTCAATAATGGAATTTTGAGGTAGTAAAATCTTCCTGATTTCAATTATTCTAGCAATCATAATAATTTACCTTTTTTTATTTTGCCTTGGCATTGACTTTTCAGCTCTACTACCATGATACTTATGTGCAACTATAATAATCATGATGAGTTCTTATTTCAAAGCCGGCAGAAAGCAAATCATATTGAGTTCCCCCTCGATCGATTATGATATCTGCAAAGAACTCGTCCATTTTCTATGGATGTTTCACCCCCTAGTGAATGAGGCTTTATATGATCCGCATCATAATCTTTCCATGAAACAAATGCTTCTTTTTCAGACTTCCCCACATCTAAACACATTTGACAAAGCCCTTTATCTTTACGATAAATTTTAATTCTTTCATATTCAGAAAAGATCCTGTCAGAATCCTTTAGAATTAGATTGGAACTATTATCAAGAGCATACTTAAAGAACAATTGCCTCATTATAATGTGTCTTGTTTCTATATTAGCTATACTTTGCTGTCGGTGTGCCTGGAATTGCAGGATGTCAGTATCTTCCTCATCAGGATTAATCCAACGATCATGAAAAGCAAGATAGAAATCATAAAACAACTTTTTTTCCTCTTCTTGGAACTTATAATTATCTTTTAAATGCTTCAATAAAAGATATAAAGATATAATAATATATTCTCGTCTCAATTCTTTTACTTTGTCATTATTTTCTGAAAAAATATCATTTGAAAAGATATCATTAAGTAGATTAAGATTCTTTAAAGTCATTTTAACAAAATTCTCGTTTTCTAAAGAATAATTTCCTATACCATTATCAGTGACATATTCATCAATAAAATCAACAACTGCGGTATCTTTAAGTTCGGTTATACTATTTGCCTTCTCTAACATTAAGAATCTTGTCATCAGCATTAAATGTTGCATTCTATCATTATTTCTATCAATAATATTAAAGAAATTGTGCTTATCAGGATTACTATCTAGGGGTTGGTAATTATCAAAATCAAAAGAAATATCATCACTATATTTAACAATTACATTTCTGGACAAACTTGATAGTTTTGCGTGGGCAACCTCCATATAATTTAATGATTCGCCTTGTTGTAATCTCCAAAATATTTCAGTAGCAATTTTCTGATGTTCAACATTTTTCGGATCATCAATGCTTTTAACAACATCAGCACTAAAAGTTAAATATCTATCTACAAATCTTCTCATTTCTGTATCAAGTTCTTCATACGCTTTTCCTGGAAGATTATGATTAAGATCTGAAAGGGATTTTGGTAACTTAATATTGCCCTCATAAAAATTCTGAACTGTAGTTATCCGTTGCTGACCATCAATAACTTCGTTTATAGTTCTATCTGGACTTAATCGAATTTCTCTGATAACTACTTTTGGGATATAATATCTCCTAAAAAGACTATCTAGCAAATTTTGTTGTTTTATTTTTGACCAAACATTCTTCCTCTGATAGGGTGGTCTCGTAACAAAATCTTCCTTATATTTATAAAAATCATCAATAGGAATTTGTTTTTCTTCAATAATGTACTTTTGTTCTGGATTGAATGCCATTCATGTACCTACCTTTTTCAAATAATGTTGTAAAATGCAATCTTAATTACTACTCCACCATTGCCTTCAGCAGCGCATCCCTGGCATCAGCATAAAACTGGATATCCACCTTGGTTGCCATGTCATCGGAGAGATCGTAGAGCTGCTTTCTGCAGGTTACCGGCATCAACAGGGCGGCAGCACCCTTCTCCACGGCAATTTCTGCGATGTTTACCGGGTTGTGCACCTGCTCGATCG
>CAZPDU010000326.1:0-8436 GCA_964585405.1 uncultured Thermodesulfobacteriaceae bacterium
AAACAGCTCACAATCATCCTCAAGTACTGTATTCTGCCACGCTCCACCAAAAGCCGCAGGAAAATTGCAAGGGCATCTTCCGCCCCTGATGCCTTGATAATCTCCTCCAGGACTGTTTGTTTAATGCCAGCCGGAAACACCGGACTGACAAGGGCAGCCTCTACATCGGGACTTCCTTCCAAGAAGGCATCTATGTCCTTCAGCGCCTCACTATAGGCCTCTAGCTTCCCCTCCTCTTTGGCAACGGCAAAGAGGGCCTTAGCATATCTTCTAGCTATAACTGTATTGGTCAATTTTTCTGCACCACCCTTTCAAGATATTCACTGATGAGACGATGATGGTCCTCCTCATTCAGATTCTTGCGAATTAGGTCCTCCGCCATCTTGACGGCCGTATCAGCCACTTCGGACTGCAACGCTGTCTTCGCCTTGGCAAGCTCCTGCTGCACATAAAATTCTGCCTGGGCCTTTATGCGTTCTGCCGATTCGTGGGCCTGGGTTATAATCTTTTCTTTCTCTGCCTCCCCCTGCTCAATGAAGGTTTTCAATATACGCTCCGCCTGTTCATCCATGTTGGCGAGCTTGGCCTCATGTTCTGCATACTTGCGTTCTGCATCAGCCCTTTTGGCCTCCAGATCTTCAAAAGCGGCCCTTATCGATTCGGTTCTGCCTTTAAGGGCACCTGCAATTGGCTTGCGCAAAAATTTAACAAGAATAAAGGCAAGAATGGCAAAGTTAAGGCAATGCCAGATAAAGTTCATTATCTGATCATGAGTCACTCCATGATGTTCTCCATGGCCTTCTCCGTGAGCGGCAGCGTCGTGGCCCTCTGCATGGACTGCGGCGACCTCTTCGCCGTGGGATATCGTTTCGTCTGCAACGCCGGTGGCAGTCTCATAGACCGATTCCACATCTGATGTATCAGACCGTGGTCCCTCATAAGCCGCCCCTGCAAAATCTCCCGTGGATATAAAGAGGACCACAAAGGAAAAAGCCACGGCCAGAAGCCAGGTGCCAGCCCAATCCTTCCTCGTAAATTTCATCTATATAGCCCTCCCAAGAATCTTCTGTGAAATATCCATGGCAAACGCCTCGACTTTTGCCGCAAGGTCCTTTTTTGCCGCATTGATATCTGATGTAAGTCCTGCCATCAACTCCTGCTTTCGTGCATCAGCCTCCTTACTGCTGGCATCCGATATTTTTTTATCTTCCTCCCTGGCCTCCTGCTTCAACTTCTCCATTGCCCCTTGCCCGGATCCACGAGCTTCGGCCAGCTTCGCATCAAAATCTTTTACAAGCTGTTGGGCATTGCGCTCGTATTTATCTACATCGCTCTGAATAGACGCCATACGAGATGCCCGCTCTGCAAGCAGTTTGCGAATAGGCTTATAGAGCATGCCGTTGAGGATAACCAGCAGGATCAAATAACCGATTAGTTCTGCCAATAATGAATAATCAAGATCAATCATTTTTTGTTTCCTTCCCCCGAAGGCCTAACATCTAATAAAAATGGGAGGTTAGACCGAATGAACCCCCATTCATAATTTTCTTCAAAATGCTTTTACATTATTTAAATAATCCTGTCAACGCCTTTTGCAAATCAAATACCCCTTTTCTCTCCCCAAAGTATTTTATGCAACTGAATCTGGAATCTTACAGAAAGTCTGTCTGCTATAATCCATTCAGCCAATTGGAAGGGTGCCAGTCCTCCCCATGCAGGAGAAAATAGGACCTCTGTGTAACACGAAAGTCGCAATCTTACCACTTCTTCCCTTGCCCACTCATAATCGTCCCTGGCTGTTATGACAAATTTGAGCTGATCCCCTTGTTTCAGCCAACCAAGATTCTCTTCAAGAAAAAATTCTTCCATGGCGCTCCCAGGGGTCTTTCTATCCACTATTTTGATAACTTCTCTGGGAACATTTTTAAGGCCCAAACTCCCATTGGTCTCAAGAAGTACCCTGGCGCCTTCATTAAGCAAAGCCTCCAGCAATACATAAGTTCCTGACTGCAAAAGAGGTTCTCCTCCGGTAACCTGTACAAGGCCGACCCCGGCCTGCCTCCATTCATCAAGAAGACTCTCTATATCCCTTTTTTCACCACTATTATAGGCATATTGTGTGTCACAATAGGTGCACCTGAGATTACACCCTGCCAGACGAATAAAGAAACAGGGCCATCCAGTCCATACGCCTTCTCCCTGTAGGCTCACGAAGGTCTCAGAAACCGAGAGTGATTTGGAGAATCGTTGATTATTGATTGTTGATTGTTGATTTATTCTTCTCAATTTAGTTCGAGAACAATTACCACTTTAAGATTATTTCCCCTCTTTATTCAAAATTTAGAATTTAGAACTCAAAAATAGTTTCTGCATAACTTTGCCGTCAAGGATTCAAATCCTCCCAATAGGTCACTCCAGTTTTCGGTGTCTCGCAGACAGTGACTCTTACTATTTCTATGTCACTAAAATGCTTAAGATCTTCCTTTAGACGTTTATAGATATACTCTGCCAATCTCTCTGATGACGGATTTTTGTCTTTAAATTCAGGGTGATCATTTAAATTAGTATGGTCTAGTTCAGACAATACTTCGGTTACAGCCTTTTTCAGGTCCCTAAAATCAATGCCTACATCTATTTTATTCAGCTTTTCCGCTCTGACGACCGCCTCCACATCCCAGTTATGGCCGTGAAGATGTTCACAGTTTCCGGGATAGTTTCGGAGGTAATGAGCAGCTGAAAAATGCGTCCTGATAAATATATCAAACATTTCCTTTACCTATCGAGTACTCCCTTTGGCCGAACAATGCAGTCCCGATACGTACCACAGTGGCCCCCTCTTCTATCGCCGTTTCAAAATCCTGAGACATTCCCATGGAAAGTTCCCTTAGCTCCGGACTATGCCCTAAATATATATTCGTCTTATCTCTCAGTTCACGAAGGGCCTTAAACCAAGGCCTTAATGATTCCGGTTCCGGCTCCCAAGGAGGGATGGTCATTAGACCACAAATATCAATACTGGATAGTTCTGCGGCTTTTCTCAGAAAAATTGGAAGTTCTGCTGGAGAAAGACCTGATTTTCTTGGATCTTTTGCCACATTTACCTGAATGTACACAGACAATCTCTTTCCTGCTGCCTTTGCATGACGATCCAGGGCACGGGCCAGCTTCAGATCATCTACAGTTTCAACACAATCAAACAACTGAACTGCCAGCTTGGCCTTATTTCTCTGTAAGTGCCCTATAAAATGCCAAGTTGTCTCGTTGTAAAGGTCTCCCATAGACTCAAGCTTTTTTGCCGCTTCCTGAACATAGTTCTCTCCGAAAAGCCTTTGACCTGAGGATATAGCCTCATGAATGCTATCTATAGAAACTGTCTTGGTGACCGCGAGAAGACGTACATCTTCCGGACGTCTCCCCACTTTCTGTGCGGCCCTGGCTATCCTTGACTTAAGCTCATGTAAGTTCTGTGAAATCATAATCTACATTCAAAATACCTGATATTTTATAACTCCCAACTCCAGAAAATATTGGACCACCTTATCCAAGGGAAGTCCGACTATATTGGAATAAGAACCTTCAATCCTCTCCACCATAAATGACCCAATACCCTGAACTGCATAGCTGCCGGCTTTATCCAGCGGCTCTCCAGTTAACACATAGGCCCTTATTATATTGGGATCCTGTTCAGCTAACCATACCAAACTGCTGGCTGAAAATTTTACTATAATCTGCTTTTCCGGCAACACAATACAACATGAGGTTATAACCTCATGTGACCTTCCAACCAGCTGGCCCAACATGTGTAATGCATGATTTTTATCTCTGGGCTTTCCAATTATTTCACCATCTAAGACTACAATGGTATCTGCCCCAAGTGTCACGGCATGAGGATATTTTAGTGCGACCTCCCGTGCCTTTAGCGTGGAATTAAATTCCGCGTATTCAAGCGGAGACTCTCCAGGTCTTGGGACTGTTTCATGAGATTCACTTGGCCGTATCAAGAAATCCAGACCAAGTCCGGACAAAAGTCTCTGCCTTCTGGGTGAACTTGAGGCAAGTACTAGGGCACAGGTAGTCTGAAAAGGCCCCGGGCATTGTCGCTTGTACATTGTGCGATCTCCTCCAAAGGCATATTTTTTATCCTGGCAATCTCTTCTGCGACATGAATAACCCGGGCCGGCTCATTTGGTTTGCCTCGATATGGTACCGGACTCAAAAATGGAGAGTCGGTCTCTATAAGCAGACGTTCAAATGGTACATAGCGCACCACCTCTTTAACAACTTTTGCATTGGGAAAAGTGACAATACCGGTCACGGATATGAAAAAACCTAGGTCTAGCACCTGTCTTGCCACTTTTACATCACCAGAAAAGCAATGCATCACGCCCCTCAAAGCACCGGAGGACTCTTCTCTCAATATGTGCACCGTCTCGGCATCTGCACCCCTGTTATGAATTATAATAGGCAGATCAACCTGCTCGGCCATTTGGATCTGTTGCCGAAAGGCCTTGCGCTGTATATCTCTGGGCGAATATTCCTTGACAAAATCAAGCCCTATTTCACCCCAAGCAACCACCTTCGGGCTAACGGCAAGCTTCAGAAGCTCTTTATACACGTTGCTTGAGGCCCCCTTTGTATCGTGGGGATGAATGCCTACTGCGGCATAAACCTGAGGAAATTGCTCTGCCAGCTCGAGATTTTTTCTCGAACTCACCAAATCTATACCTATGGTAATGACTTGACGAACTCCGGTCTTTTCAGCCCGGCTGATTACTCCTGATTGGTCGTCAGCCAGAGGCGGGATATCAAGGTGTACATGTGTATCTATCAAGTCCATCGCAGGGAAAATATTGATGAAGCTCTGACTCAGTAGCCTGTTTATTATGGAATAGACCCTGCAAGGCACATCTCGGGCCCACCACCAGGCCTGATTATTACATATTTAGATTTATAGTTGATCTTTTAAGCTATATCCCGAATCAATTGCCATATACAAATATCCTCAAATTAGAGGGTATGATATATGATTCCAAGTTCTGCTCTTACACCTTCTCCATATAATCGATCACAAATCAACAGTCTTGAACTCCGAACCCTGAAATAGTGAGCCAGTTAGGGATTATTTCTTAATCACGTATAACGGGAAGGGTAATGCTTACATTAGTACCACCAAGCTTGTTTTTGGTCAGACACATAAATCCATTATGCAACTCTATCACCCTTTTTGCTAAACTCAGACCCAGACCCAATCCATGAGTCTTGGTAGTAAAGAAAGGCTCACCTGCCTTATTTAGATGACCGTTGGCCATTCCAAGGCCTGTATCTGTTATCTGAATTTCAACATGTTCCGCAGATGTGAATACTGAAACTGTCAGTACTCCGCCCTCCGGCATGGCCTCTACGGCATTTTTAAGTATGCTTAGAAAAGACTGCTGGATATATATGCGGTCAAGAAAGAGCACCGGCTCAGGATCAGGAAAACTAACAACATTTAATGTTATGTTGTGTCTATCCAATTCTGACTGTAAAAGGGCCAGAGAGGCCTTTATCAGATCGCAGATCCTTACCAGTTCTGGATTCAACTCAGGGACATTAGCAAAATCAAAGATCACAGTCAGAGTCTTTTCTACACGCTCATTTTCTTTGACCATGATCTCTGCATAATTTATTAATTCAGAGTCCTTGAGTTTTCTCTTTAGAATTTTGGCCATGCCCCCTATTGTTGAAAGGGGATTTCGTATTTCATGAAGTAGCTGGTCAGCCATCCTGCCCAGGCTAGCATACCTTTCCGCCTCAACCAGCTGGTCTTTATTCCGCTCCACTTCTTCATTCAGTTTCCTTAACGCGTGGACCCTCTCTTCCAGCATTTCACACATGCGCGTTTTGCCTACTGCTATTGAAGCAAGACCCGCAAAGAGCTGGAGGGCATCAATATCTGCCTGGTCTATGGGTCGTCCGGTAACAAAATTGTCAGCAAGTATCACTCCGTATGCCTCTTCTTGGGCATAAAGCGGGGCAATGGCAAATTCATTAGCACCCAAAATCTGCAAAAGGTCCTCCGGAGCGGCAAGGCTGTTTTCGCCCTTTCCTCCAACCCAAAAAGCGCGCCTCTCATTTAATGCCCTTATTAATATGTGATCTTGTTTTGAAAAAGGGACATTTATCCGTCTTACAAGTTGATTGATTGAATTAGTATTGTCATAAAATACATTTTTAACATCATCCAGGATTTCAAAAAGGGAAAGCCGCTTTTTAGATATCTCAGACCAGATCCGCCCGGCGTCTTCCGGACTTGCCGGTCCAATTGCCAGCTTGCCTTCCATATATTCCTTTTTAGCATCCAATTGAAATAGAAAAGCCCTGTTAAAACCCAGGCCCTCTCCCACAGTTACTCCGACCAAAACGGCTTGGAGAATTTCATTGAGGTCATGCGCCCTCAAAAAGGCGCAATTAAGTTTTACCGCCAGATCCAATAGAGGTCTAAATCGGCCACGGCCCTGGGATAAATTCATGCCACAAGAGTTATAATCAGGGTCTCTTTCGTAAGATACTGTCATTAATTCGCTCATTATTTAATCTGAATATCCCTCAGGAGATCTTTATTTTCTGCTAAATTATTAGGCGCTAAAAACATGTCTATCTTTATTTCATTTTTCCATCTGACTACGAACTAAAATAAAACCTTGGATTTCGCAAACAACTCTATCCTACTTATCGAAAAATTCTCACAAGAACTCCAGAATACTTCCTTTGAAATTATACTCTATACGGTCACAAATTGCACTTCTTGAAGCGGCAGGGATCGTAAATAGAATATCTGCATCAAAGGACTTTGCGACCATTTTTATAGTTGTCCTTAGGGGAAACGGCTTGACACATGTCCACATTTTCGTATAGTAATATAAATTTATAAGAGGTAACGATTATCACATAGTTATCCAAAGTAATAAATTCTTACTTTAAACAACTTAATTAAACAAGGGGGGAATTATGCGTAAGAAAATTACATCAGTGGCTTTGGCGGTTATTTTCTCACTGAGCATGGCAGGTGTCAGCCTGGCAGCAAAATGTAAGGGCAAAGTCGAAACGGTCGAGGGAGAAAAGATAGTCATCACAGTCGATGGCAAATGCGATCTTAAGTGTGGTCAAGACGTGGAAATTAAGACAAAGAGAAGGATGATCGAGGGCTGCTGACATATTGAAAACCTAGAAAATAAAAAAGGGGGTTTAACCCCCTTTTTTGTTCCTCGTAAAAAATTATAAAAAAGAAGAACCGCGCTCACTAATACCCTTCTGGCCAAGCTCCTTTAATTTTTTTATGGTTGCCGCATAGTCGTGAGAACCAAAAATAGCCGATCCGGCTACACAGATATCAGCGCCCGCTGACGCAACGGCCTCTATGGTCTGAAAATTCACGCCGCCATCCACTTCAATAGGCACATGGTGATCCAAAACAGCAAGGATTTTCCGCAGATGCCTGATTTTATCAAGTGAAGAGGGGATAAAATGCTGACCACCAAAGCCTGGATTCACACTCATGACGAGTACCAGGTCCAGGTCGGCCAGCAAGTATTCAAGAGTCGATGGCGATGTTGCAGGATTCAATACAGCCCCTGCCTTAACCCCAAGTGCCTTTATTGAATTGATGGTCCTGTGTATGTGTGTGCTGGCCTCGACATGGACAGTAATCCAGGAAGCACCGGCCTGGGCAAAGGCCTCTATGTAACGATCCGGAAATTCGATCATAAGATGTACGTCCAGCGGCAAATTCGTTACTGAACGCAGGGCCTTCGCAACCATAGGACCTATAGTGATATTGGGGACAAAATGACCGTCCATGACGTCTATATGAATCACGTCGGCCCCCGCCATTTCTACTGACCTTACTTCTTCAGCCAATCTTCCGAAATCCGCTGATAATATCGATGGCGCAATCTGTATCTTCATATTATTCATAATAAAAACCTCCTGTATATGCCAAAGGACTATGGACAATTCATGAACTTACTTGATTTTGTTATTAATTGCTCATTTTCGAATTGGAAACTATAATTTTACCTTACGATCAGGGGAAATATCCTTAATAATTGTTTATAAATACAGTAAAGACCGAGTATAAAAGACAAAAAATGAATACACCATCCACCAATACAGTAGCCAAAAAGATGCTGGACTTTATGGAAAGCGCCTCCTGGATTCGGAAGATGTTCGAAGAAGGTGCCGTACTTAAGACCAAATTTGGCGCAGACAGGATATTTGACTTCAGTCTTGGCAATCCTGACCTTCCTCCGCCCGCATCCTTTCAAAAAACACTTGAAACTGTCGTGGCTGACCGATCCCCAGGCGTACATTCATATATGCCAAATGCGGGTCTTCTCAATGTCAGATCAAGGATTGCCTCACAGGTAAGCATAGACCAGCAAGTGGATTTAAGTG
>CAZPDU010000327.1:0-22887 GCA_964585405.1 uncultured Thermodesulfobacteriaceae bacterium
TCGACAAACTTATATCCTCGGAGATACCAGATGTCCATTTTATTTGAATTCATAGCATTTTTCCCTTATTTCTTTCAACGAAATTGGAGATGATCCATAAATATAAAATAAAGTGTATATTTAAATGGCGCAAGATCTAATTGCAAATCGATATCATTTATTGAAACCAGAAAATCCTGGCTTTTATAAGGAAATGGAAATTTTCCTGGACTATTTTCGGCTTGCAACGAAAGATTTGAGCTTTATGATGAACTGATTTCGTTGAGCAGAAAAGTGTCTTAAAAAGATTGAGCCCCGATTGTCTTCATAGAGTATAGAGGTCTGTTTTAGGGGATCCGTATAATGCAGTTGTCCATGTATTAATTAGACATGAATTAAAAACAAGGCGGTGTCCATGCATTATGAAGGTCCCATATACCGGCCTCCCAGCGAGGCGGACTCCTTGTTAATCCAAGCCACTATCGGATGCCCTCACAACCAGTGTACTTTTTGCATGGTATATAAGAATGGACCCAAATATCGCGTAAGACCGGTTGCAGATATCAAGCAAGACATGCTGGAGGCAAGAATGGTCTATGGCCCCCACGTACGCACCATTTTTCTCCCCGCTGGAAACACAATAGCTATGAATACCAAGGACCTGGCTGATGTGTGCCGTTTTGCCAGGATAACCTTTCCTCCCCTTGAGCGAATTACGGTCTACGGTTCTTCTCAATTCATACATAAAAAGGGTCCGGATAAGCTCAGACAATTGGCCAATTCAGGCCTTGGGCGCATACATGTAGGGCTTGAATCAGGTGATGACGTTATATTGAAGAATATTCATAAAGGGACCCATGCCCAAGAGCAGATCGAAGCGGGTAAATGGCTTATGGACGCTGGTATTGAACTAAGTATGTATGTTATTTTGGGTATAGGCGGACGGAAAAGAACACAGGAGCATGCAAGGGAGACTGCCAGGGTGATCAATGAAATTTCGCCTGACTTTGTTAGGTTGCGTACCTTTGTGCCGAAGATAAATACACCCCTTTTGGATGAGGTCTTGGCAGGGCGTTTTGAGATGCTCACGCCTCACGGCGTTTTAAGGGAAACAAAAAGGTTTTTGGAAGGCCTGACAGCCAAAACATTATTTACCAGTGACCACTATACGAACTATATCAACCTTCATGGTCGTCTGCCCCAGGACAGGCCAAGACTCCTGGAAGAGATAAATAATGCACTTGAACTGGATGAATCTGATTTCAGATCGTTTTTTATAGGGACCGAGTAATGCTAAATCAAGAATTAAGAATTAAGAATTCAGCAGAGGACGATAATACAAAGAAAAAGGTCCTCTCCTCAGGGGTAATATTGGTACGGAGAAATGGCGTTAAATGGAAATATCTGTTGCTTAGGGCCTTTAATTATTGGGATTTTCCAAAAGGTATTGTGGAACCTTATGAGTCTCCTGTCGAGGCAGCCAAGAGGGAAGTCGAGGAGGAGACTACTTTAAATGACATCAATTTTCGTTGGGGATATGATTACAGGGAGACAGGGCCTTATGGGCATGGCAAGGTGGCCCGTTATTATATAGCAGAGACTAATCAGTCTCGTGTGAGCCTTCCGGTAAATCCGGATATAGGGAGACCGGAACATCATGAGTATCGATGGGTATCGTATGAAGAGGCACTTTCTCTTGTGGCCCCAAGGGTAGAGGAGGCCCTTGTATGGGCACACAATACTATTGCTGACGAGTCATAATCCTAAATCAAACAATCGCCATTTTGGCGTCTAAACACGCCTAGAAATAATTATGTATATCAAGGTATTTTATGATTAACAAATATAAGGTTGCCGGTATCGTAACCAAGATCTTTTGACCTTTTTATGAACCGATCTATAAGTTCTATATTCACGTTCATGGTCCTTGATAAAAGCCAAAGGTAAGATTTATTGTAGCCTGTTACAAAGGCATACTGATATTTCTCTTTATCCAGTTCAAACCCCACGTATGAACCATAGAATGGGCCAAAAAAGGATACTTTCAAGTATCCTTCATCTCGGGCCTTAACGAAGTAAGCCTTACCTTCAGCTTCTTTCCATCTATTCTCTGCGATTGAGAGGCCTCTGTTTATGACCCTCACTCCACCATCATCACGCAAAGAGTATTCAGCGGTTACTCTATCCAGACCTCGCTCAAAGGAATGATCAAGTCGGGCAATCTCATACCACTTACCCAGATATTTATTGAGATCAAAATCATCAACAGGGCATATACCCTCAGGCAACCCTACACATCCGCTCAAGAAAAGTGATACAAAAACAACCAGAACCAGAAATACACGCATGACTTTTTACCTCCAGTACCGTTCTGGGCAGATATCTTTTGCGGTCACGTTTATTCATAAGGACCCGCAATGATGGTTTTTCCATTGAAAAGGGGGGATATTTAATTGTTAAGGGCCTTTGACAACTGCGCTTGCCTCTAGATCAAAAGGATTGACTCGAACGGCCAAGGAGAAGAGATATGGATAGTCCTTTTTCAAATAACGCATGTATCGCAACCATTCAAATATCAGCAATCTGTAAATTCGGATAATATCTCCCTCCAAATGCTTTCGATCAGAACTCAGCAATTCAGAGAGATCTTCGCGGTTTAACAGCTCGTCACGAAGGTGAAATGTTGCGCGGAGCAGATCTGAAAATTTCCCTTGTTCGTGAATAATCGGATTTTCTAACAATCTAAGGAGCAGGTCGGCCTGTTTATGCAGGTATTCCCTCAGTTCAAAAAAATTCCCCCGATGTGAATCTATTACAAAACGGTGATGCTCCAGACCTTTGGCCGCCTCAATGAAGTCCGCTTTTCCCCATGCGTTTGAAATCTTGAGAATTCTGTGCAGCCTGTCTACCTCAGGATCAAGTTGAGTAAAGTGCTTCAATAATCCGTTACCTATTTCACTGAAGAAAAGCCCGGTTATCATGTTCAGCTTTTGCTGCATAATTAATTCTTCCCGGCGTTTGACAAATGTGTCGGTAATAATGGCTACTACACCTAAAAAAGTCCCTACTCCCCCAATAATTAAGACAAGGGCCAGAATTTTCCCGACAGCAGAATGGGGATGAATGTCACCGTAACCAACAGTAGCCATTGTTACTACAGAAAAATAGATTGCATCTAACAGCGAGAGATTTTCACTGAACATGAATCCCAGGCTGCCCAGCATGAGAAGTGCGGTAAATATGGCTGAATATAATCTAAGTCGAATCCTGTTTGCTTCCATTATTTATTCGGATTGTATGTATAATCCATATAATTTTGTCATTTTTCAAACATTGCAATTGAGCAGCATGGTTCCATATGCATAATATCAATGAAATTCATTATAAAAGCGGCATCTTTCATTTCAGCTCATAAAGACCCGTCTCATTAACATAAAGCAGCCGCTGGGGAGATCTGGCAAGCATATCAGTGTATTAAAACACTAGTGGCTCTTTACCTCTTTAATGATTTTTGCACAGATATCCTCTTGATTCAACCCCGCGCACTTAATAGTAATGTCTGCATACTTGATATAAAGCAACAGGCGTTCGCTAAACAGGTCAGCAACGCTCTGATCCGGTCGTTTTGCCAGACCACGGGTCTTGAAATCATGGATCCTCGATTCCAGGATTGATAAATCAACATCGAGAAAGACTATAACGCCATCAGACCTGAGGTGGTGCATGGAAAGTTCGCTGTATACGGCGCTGCCGCCGGTAGCGATGACGTGGTTGCGGACAGAGAGTCCAAGCAGCATTCCCTCTTCGATATTTCGAAGGGCCGCGTATCCATCCACATCAACGATCTCCTGCAGAGTACGGCATTGTGAGGTCTGAATGAGGACATCCGTGTCTACGAAGCCGCGTGAAGTCTGTTTGGCCAAAACTACGCCGACAGTGCTTTTACCTGCACCGGGCATGCCGATCAGTACGATATTAGACCGCATTTCCATCATTATTTCCAGATACGAAATGAAGTGTAAGAGCCTCTCAGCGGCCTTGATACTACGCTCTTATAAAAGAGAATTCTATGATGTTTGTATATTTAAGTGGATACAAATTCATTCAAGTCTGAATCCAGTATATTTTTGAGCTCGATAAAGTTGTCTTCTCTGGTTTCCGCGAACAGGAAGCCAAAAACAGGGTACTTTTTATAATCAATTTTTCGCAGTTCTATTGGTTTCTCAAAATTTGACTGTAATTTTTCATAATCAAATGATGTAATTTTTTCTATATCTTTGCCCGTGGAATTGTCTAATACTATAATACTAAAGAGTTTGCCTTCTTTTCCTTTAAGAATTTCCGACCAATTTGGTTTTTTCTGTGTGTAATAGTATAAGTAAGGATTGAACCCGTAAGCCAGGAAAGATATGTCTGCCGTTGTGCACCAGCCGCCAAAACGCATCGGATTTATTTCAATGGGCAATAAAGAACCCTCATTGTCTCTTCTAAGCTCAATATGTACTGGAAAATTCTTTACTTCGGCTAATTCACCTATCTTTTCTGCAAAATCAGTGAATTCCCTGAGATTATTTTCGATAATTTGTTTAGATGAAGTATAAATCCTGTCACTGACATCTTTATCTGAAGAGAAGTTATGTTTAAATATATTCAGAATAACGGGTTCACCTGTGGAGTTATAATATGCATCAACTGCAAATTCCTCGCCGTTAATACATTGTTCAATTATAAATGAACTGGCATCCAGTACCTCTTCAGGGTATAAACCCCTGGTTTTTTCCATTGTAACAACTATTGAATCAATTGTTGTTTGCCATTCCTGGAAATTTGAAACTATATGTACTCCCATACTAAAAAATCCAACTGAAGGTTTGATAACAAATGGTAATGGCAATTGTTCAAATTGTATCTTTCTCAAGTCTTTGATATGTACTTTTTGAAAAGTGAAGTTCGGAAAAATTGTTTTTGTCAGTTCTCGAAATTTTAACTTATCTTTAAATAATCTTATTTTTTCAGGAAGTTTGCTGAAAAACAGGTGTTTAGTTATCCAATTTATTGAATTCTCTGATGTCATATATATTAGAGGATCATCTGTCTTTCGAATTATCTCAGCGGCTTCGTTCTCGCTGATCAAATTTGTACCATTGTAGAGGCCTA
The DNA here is from genome assembly GCA_964585405.1 of uncultured Thermodesulfobacteriaceae bacterium. GTDB lineage: Bacteria > Desulfobacterota > Dissulfuribacteria > Dissulfuribacterales > UBA3076 > UBA3076. The sequence continues at coordinate 5,137 of CAZPDU010000327.1, forward strand.
TTTTTTTTGCTGTTTCTGTGCCTACCACAGGAATAACATTGTCCCTGACAGTCATTTTGAAGAAATCGGAAATATATGGTTTATCAACAAAAAATACCATTTTTTTATCCTTGGTTAACCCTGACTATCCACCTGATATTTCATTGTTATCCATTGGCCAGCAGAATGATCGAAGTCTTTGAAATGCCAATTCATGACCTGATTTTGTACCCATCAAAACACCATTAATACATCTAAATTCTGGGACATTATATCTATATGTTTTTCCGGAAAAGGTAGTGAGTTTTCCACCAGCCTCACGTAATATGATATCTGCCGCTGCAATATCCCAGAATTTGGGGACGGTTTTTATCTCTTTAGATATTGGTAATATGGGGTAAATTTCACCTTCATTATTCAGGATGAATAATATCTTGGCTACTACCGATTCTGCTGTCTTTATTCTGAGATTATTATCTTGATTAATTAATTTCAATGCCCTCTGATATGGAAGACGGTTAATCGAATTGCTGCTGCATAAAATGGTATTAACAGCCGTTTTATCCACTAACTTAATCTGTTTTCCATTTAAAAAGCATCCTTCTTGCTTTACAGCCCATGCCAATAGATTTTGTTTGGGGGCATAAAGCACACCCAAAACCGGGAGGCCTTCTTCAATCAACGCAATTGATATTCCAAAGTATCCTGTTTTCTTTTTATATCCCATTGTTCCATCAATGGGGTCAACAATCCAAATTCTTTTAGCTTGATACCAACCTGTATCAGGACTGGTTTCCTCAGTTAATAATTGATCTTCCGGCCATATATTTTGAAAATAATTTTGAACTATATTATCAACCTTTCCGTCTACCTCAGTAAAAATTGCGGATTCTGGAGCAGCTTCATTTTCTTTTTCTGTAAATTGATAATCAAGATCATAGAAGTGCAACATAATAGAACCTGACAAGTAAGCCAGGGCAATTGCTCCTTTTATCTCTTTTTTATATTGTTTTGTGTTTATTTGATACATATTTGAATCCTTATTTGAACATCTGTTATCGAAATCTGTAGTAAATGCCTTTTTCTTTTTACTCTTATCAGGAAGCACTATGACGAGATGTAAAGCGATTCTGTTCAGCAATAAAAGATATCGCTTTTTCCAGGCTTGTTTCATGAATTACATGAATTTTAACGCCTGCGTTTGTAAAGACATATCCTGGACCTTTATTTTTAATTTCTTCCGTAAGAGCTATCTGATCTATGTTTTTCTCGACCAACCATTCGGCGACCCGGATTCCCTTTCCTTTAACCAAATCCCTGTATGGATTTTTGACAACTTCCTGCTCAATAATTTGCTGATCCTCCGCCCGAAGCAGTAGTATAGCAAAGTGGGAGGAATCGCCTAAATGCCCGCTCAATTTGCCGTCTTTATCAGACAAGGGAACTGCAATCCTAATATATTCTTGGGTCTGAGGCTCGTAATGTATAATAACGCTTTCCACATGCGGAACCTGATGGCGAATACTTGATTCAATGCGCTTACTGATTGTGTGGGCCTTATGCAGGTCATTGGTCCTCATGCTCACTACGGCTTGAAGAAAGCGAAATCTACCTGCGTTCCGTCCGATTAAAGAGCGTATCTCCGTTACCAGAGATTCCGATTCAATAATCTTTTGAATTTTAGTCAATGTTTCGTGATCTATAGAGGCATCCAATAAGTTACGCATGCCGTCGACAAGAAGTTCCCATCCAGTATGTGCCACGAACAGGAGCACCAGGACTGCCGAAATCTGATCCACAGTGATGCCGAATAGATCAATATTCAAATTAAAATGGCTTATTGAGATCGAGATAACTACGACCAACGATGACAGAACATCGGCCTGGCGGTGTCTGCCTTCAGCTATGAGAGTCGGTGATTCGGTTCGACGGCCTGCGGCAATGACATATTGGCCAAAGATAAACGTAGCAATAGCCCCTGATGAGATGAGCAGAATCGTTCCCACAGATATGTCTGGCGGCGCTATAACAGGGGAGAATGCATGATGGGCAATCTCGTATCCAGCAAAAAATATGAAAAAAGCCATGGCAACCGAAAGAAGATTTTCAATTTTGTACAGTCCCAAAGGGAATACAGACGTCTTTCGATTGGATAACTTTAATCCTACATAGAGCACAAGAGAAGCAACGGAATCTGTTGCAGAATCAACAGCGCTTGCAGTGATGGATAGACTGCCGGACAAAAAGGCCAGTGCAGATTTCAGCCCTGTAAGGCCCAGATTTAGCAGAAATCCATAGAAAGCAATCTTTTGGATTTGTATGGTTTCTTCATATCTTGAGTCCATGCCGTCGATTTCATTTATATCCATCATATCGAACTCAGAAGTATGACAAATAAAGGCCTCTTGTCAGAGAAAAGAGGTCTTATGATTACAGCCTGAAAATATGCCTGAGATAAATTCATCCTGTACGGTAATATATATCATCAGACCGACTGTTGCATAAGTAGAAAACAGGTTAACAATTAAAGAGCTATCTTTGCCGGTGTGCCAAGAAGAAAATATCAATTCACAAGAGTTGTGCTGGGCAGCGGAATAGGCTGGGTTCCAGTGGCCGCGTTCATAAGAGTACAGATATGGCAGTTTTCATCTAATTATCAGTAAATAATGCAATTTATTTTATATTTTTAATTGTGCTTATGACTAAATCGATGATCTCCTCATCGTCCAAAAAGTCGAGATGATCCGTTTGCCTATTCTCAATAACGATACATCTCTTTAATTGGCATTGAGAATTTAGTTTTTGTGGATCATAGATGAGTTGCCCGTCTTGAAACGTGAAAAGCTTTTGAGGACCGGATTTTAGAAATAAGGCGGATGTTAGCGGGACCATACCATCGTTGGCCTGAAAAGGACGGTACTGATCGTCAATTGGGATCTCTGGATAATCAGTCGGGATTACAGGGATTTCAGCCAACAGAATTGAAAATGCAGAGAGGGCTTTATGTTCATGCCACCCAAACCCCCACTGAAAGGGTTCTTCATTGAATTCGTTGCCTCCAAAGGCAACAATTTTATCCAAATAAGAGTCTTCACTGTTTAATTCGTCTAGATCACTCTGTGCCGATTGAAGAGTCGAGCAGAATTCCGTGTCACTATTCAGGATAGAGGGATACCAGCAAACCGGGACTTCAGTGAGTTCATTTTCAAAGTCATCCCAAAGCAGATTGTTATAAGACGGCTCATAAATGTAGTTAAGATAGAAAAGACTGAGTTGTTCGGCCAAAAAGGATGAATAATTGTAATCAAACGAAAATATACACCAGTAAGGATCAGCTCCAGGGGTCCCCCTGTGCGGAGTGCCTAAGGTTATCAGATAATCAGTCCGCTCGCCTGCCGGTTGACCTGAATAGATACCTTTTTCCGTAATATGGTCGTTCATAAAGTATCGGGATACAAGACCTCCCCTGCTGTGCGCCAATATCATCAACTTTTTGTCGTTTAACACCTTCATCCCGTCTATGCATGTTCCCAGGGCGGCAGCATTGAACTTGTTGGACTGATTAGAATCCCATTGGAATAGATAGATTTTGAAGTTATCTAAAAATTCCGTATCCTGTTCACTTTTTTTCAGGTAATCGCCCCAACGGTAATAAGACTTTGATTCACTATTGTTGCCATGCACCAGAATCAAAGGCGTTCGGTCAGTTACAGCAGAATCGTCTGCGGTCTTTAAAGGCGGCACTACATGGACCTTAATTGAGTCCATCCAGGTAACATCTGCTATTCCATCCGCATTATTATCAATGGCAAAATAAAAGGTATAACTGCCCTGGGGAAGAGGACTGTTGAGTATAGGAAAATCAGAAAAACCGTTCAGATGGGCCTGAATGCAATAATGGAGGTCTTCCCGCCAGTCAGGGTGGACATAGGAGAATAGACCATAGGGTGTATCGGCAACGATCCACCAGTCTGCCTCCTGCCCTGCATAACTACCAGGGTCGAGGCTCAATGAAATAGAAACCTTATCTTCTGGAAGGACCATAAGAGAATCATTAGAATAGTTGGCTTTGATGTCTACAACAGGCTGGTTTAACTCCAGAAGGACCTTATTATTGGCAAGACCAATCGGTAAAATATGTTGTGGAGAACATGTACATTCACCATTTCGAGTTGCATCGCAACCCGTTTCAGCTGCTGCTCTTTTGTTCACATTAACGAAGAGAAAGAATAAGATAAGTACACAAAAGAGAGTTTTTTTCATATACAGGGGTAACGTATCATGGTTTTTTTGTGTTTTTTGTCAAGGGCTGACAAATCAAGCTCATTATTCAAAAGTACCCTGAATAATCTGCATATTGAATTGTATTATGAATACTTCCTTGTTTTTAAATAATCAAACGTTTTAACACGTGCGCTAATTTATCAGGGTCGTGCCGCAGCCGATTAAATTGAAGAGTTAAAGAATAGTGGCCGGCCGGCTCAATGTGGACACCCTGATCACGCAACGGTTTCAGGTCGGCCTCAGACCAGCCCAAAAAGTAGGAATATTCTTTAGCGTAATGCGTCGCTATTTGGGGATATTGCTGCTCAAACGTCTCTCTGGACAAATCAGGCACCACCATAATATCAAAAGGTCGTTCCAGGCCGGTATAGTTTTGAAATAGACGCCAATAATCCAAGGGGGTAAAGTTATGGGTTTCATTGCGTACCGAGACCAGATTGCTGATCAAGATTTTAGTCGCCTGAGTTCCTTGGAAAGCTGATATAACGCCTGCTGGCAGCATGTTTGCAATGACCGACCCATAGAGACTGCCCGGACAAAATATGAGATGAGTGGCCCGGGTTATGGCCTCCAGTGACTCAGGAAAAGCCGGTACCAATGGCTCAATCCACACTTTAGCAATCATGTCTTGCGACATTGCGTAAAGGTCCAATTGGTGCTCACCATGATATATCATTCCTCCCATGGACAGAAAACAAATACTCGCCGACATTGAGGTAATTGGAATGGCGCGTCCCATAAACTGAATTCCCAATAGTTGCTCCAGGGCGCGCTGTACCTGTAAATAGTCGTTTCCGTACTTTTCTAACAGGGCATAATAAATGGTATAACCAAGATTACGGTTGCGGCCATCTGAAAAGTTTAACATTTCGGTAAACATGTTAACGTTGCTCATTTCGTTGCTGTGAGGCGGCATTAACGCCAGCAAATTACGCAATAAATCAGAGACCGCAATTACCCGGTCGCGTTCATCCGAACGGATCGTCCCAGTCTTCCCGCCTGAATCCATTGCGGTACAGATGGCATTGATCTGCGTAAATCCGGCTCTAATCAAGGCGCGTAAAATGGTTGGTGCGCCGGTACCGCCGCCGATCGTGACAATTTTTACCATGGTATGTCACCTCAAACCTTCATGTTATTCAAATTCTTCTGATTCTTCAGAAGGATAAAACAAATACAGACTTTCCTTTTTGGCCTTCTCCAGGTCGGCATAGAGCAGATATTCCTCTGCATTTTTGCGGAAGTTATGGGCCTTATGCTCGAGTTCTGAAAGCTTTGCCGTGATCCCCTGTGTGTTAAGCAGTGTTTTAATATCGAGAAAAAGGTTCTCACTTCCGTACAGTAAGCGACCCTCCTCCAGAATCTTACAGGCAATCATGCGCTTGAACGTATCAAATTGAAGCTGCTCCCTGACCCGGCTCATCCTTTTGACGACATAATCAATTTCTTCTCGCAATGCCGGCGAGGTCAACACCCTGTATTTTTCCGTATAAATGGTTTCGTCAAGACTTTTTATCACCTCATCCGGTGCGCTATCTTCGAGCACAACGACCAAATCCATATCTGAACCTTTGACAAGCTCTCCGGTGCTTCGCTCAGGACGAGGCACATCATGGGCCATATCGTACGCAATGTCCCCCGCAATAATGAAGCAGATCTGAAGGTTATCTTTCCATATTCCGCAGAGCTGCCTCCTGAGATTGGAAACAATGCTATAAGCCAGGTCAAACTTGCGCTTGCTGACCCTTTCAATATGAGCAGTAACTTCAGAGACCTTTTGTGAGACGGGATGGGGATGAGCAACATGGCCGATGACCGAATAGGACAGAAAGGCCCGTAAAATTGAGGGAGAGAGACGGGCGAACCCATCTACTCGACTGTCCAGTCTTAGGTATCGAGTGCCAATCCTTTTGGTGACAAGTTTGGGAGAACGCAAACAGGTCTGCCACAGAATCAGGCTTTCTTCATTGAACGATGCTCTTAGTTCCGATCCTGTCAGGGGACCTTTGTTTTTAATATGAGCGATAATTCTGTCTTCTAGATTGACAGCCATTTTCTGGTTGATTTACAGCATCTCAAGTGTGATCCCTTTATTTTTCAGGGCATCCTTATCGGTCAGTAAATCAGTCGCCGCCACTTTATCGAGCACATAGATCAGATTGCCGCCGTTCCGGGCGTATATCTGGCCGTAAGAAATCGGCACGTCAGGTGTGGGATCGCCGAGAAGTGATTCCGCTATAGGTCTCGCCTTACGTTCTCCGTTGGCCAGCAGCACGACTGTTTTGGCCTCATAGACAAGCTCAGCGCCCATACTGGTCGCGTAACGAGGGCTATCGTCCTTTGATTTGAAATGGCCGTCTGTGACAGCATTTGAAACGGTATTATCATCCAGTTTAATCAGCATTACCCGGCTGTTATCAAATGGTACGCCTGATTCATGAAATGCAACATGACCCCTTCCGCCCGAGCCAATAATCTGTAGGTCTATGCCGCCGGCGTTGGCAATTTTCTTTTCATAGCTTTCCAGGACGTCATAACGAATCCATGAAAGATATTCAGAGGCGGCATCCGGTTTAATCACAATAGCCTTTCCGGCATCAACGCCTGATTCGTTCCAGTCGTCAGGGTTTGCTGCAAATTCCTGCATCATGCGTTTTTGGTCGATCATTGCGCCGTAAGGCACACTCGTCTCAATGAATTTCCGTTTCAGCAGGCTAAAAAATTCCTGAATCATAAAATAACTGTAACTTTCGGGATGCAATAGTCGCTGCTGGGCATTTTCGCCGGGCAACCCGACATATTCATCAAGGTTGAAACTGCGAATCCTTGCGCTATCGAATTCATCAGCATTGGCCGCCATGGCAAGGTGCTTGTAGAGACTGGTCGGTGAATTTCCGGTGGCCAGTCCAAGGACGAACTCTTTTTTTGCAGTCAGCGTGGTGATAATGTTTTCTTTTACGATTTTTGCAGCGGCCTCGCTCATATGGTCAAAATCCTTGGTGACAAACACGTTGATCGGCATGTAAATATCCTCTTATCTTATTTTATCGCGGTCTGTAACACATGGGCAATCTGCTGGCAGTATTTTTCAGTTAATTCGATGGTGGGACCTTCAACCATCACACGACAGAGATTCTGGGTGCCTGAATAGCGCACCAGCACACGTCCGTCTTCACCAAGTTCTTGCTCAACCTGTTTGATTATGTCCATGACTTGAGGCACGGTATCGAGTTCGGGTTTGCTTTTGACCGGAACATTGATAAGCTTTTGCGGAAAGACATCCATGAATTTGGCAAGCTCAGACAAAGGTTTGCCGGTTTTTACCATAACGGCAATTAACTGCATGGCAGTCAGCGTGCCGTCGCCAGTGGTGTGATGGTCAAGAAAAATTAGGTGGCCCGATTCCTCGCCGCCGATAACGCTCCCCAAACGCCTCATTTCTTCAAGTACATACCGGTCTCCCACTTTTGCTGCATGGTGTTTAATACCATACTTTTTGCAAGCGATGATCAGACCGAGATTACTCATTACAGTCGTGACGAGCAGGTCATTTTTCAGCAGGCCCGCCTCTTTTAATGCCTTGGCGCAGATGATCGCGATCTGATCACCAGTTATCTCGTTCCCTTTTTCATCCACGGCAATGAGACGATCGGCATCCCCATCAAAGGCGAGTCCTATGGCGGCACCTGTTTCCAGAACCCGTTTTTTCAGGTCATTGGTATACTGTGAACCACAATTGTCATTGATATTGAGACCGTTCGGTTCATTGTGAATGACATCTACCTCAGCGCCGAGTTCCCAAAATGTATCCGGTGCAACTTTGTAGGCGGCTCCGTTGCCGGTATCTAAGACAATCTTCATTCCCTCCATAGACAGAGCGCGGGGAAAGGTGTTCTTCAGAAAAACGATATACCGGCCGCGTGCATCTTCGATCCGATAAGCGTGTCCGATTTCTGCCGCAGGCGGTACCATATCAGGCAGTTTTCCTCCAAGGATCAGTTTCTCGATCGTATCTTCCTGCTCATCCGACAATTTAAAGCCACTGCCCGAAAAGATCTTGATCCCATTGTCCGGAAACGGATTATGCGAAGCCGAGATCACGATGCCGGAATCCGCGCGCATGCTCTGTGTCAAAAAGGCAATACCGGGCGTCGGCAGTACACCGACCAAATATGAGATCCCTCCCATAGAGGTAATGCCGGCCTCAAGCGAGCTTTCCAGCATATAGCCCGAAATTCTGGTATCTTTTCCAATAATGATCCTGGGTTTGTGATGAGGTGTACGTAACAGATACGTGAGTGCCTGTCCGACTGAAAAGGCGATGATTGCGTTCATGGGATAACGATTGGCCTCACCGCGTATCCCATCTGTCCCGAATAATTGACCCATATAACTGACTCCTTTTGAAAGAGATGTGAACGTTACTTTTTGAACAGGTCCAACGACGGCATGAGCCCTTGCGTTTCAGCACAAAGCCTGTCAACGATGGTCTCAAGCCATTGCACGCCTGTTCTGGATGAATCGGCCGGCAAACCTTTAATAAAATCAATATATTTTTGCCCCCCGTCCCGGATGTGCTTATGAACCAAGGCAAGAAAACCTTCGCGCCACTCCGCGCCGAGGTTATTTACAGGGAGTTGGAAAAATATATCCTGAATCGTTTTGACCGCGACATAAAATTCCTCTTTCCCGGCATCTAACTGTTTTTTATCTGGATATTTTCCGATAGCGGCTTTAGCCTTGTCTGCCATAGCCTGGAGACGTTTAATACGCTCGTCTTTTGCCGACGACAGGTTTGTCATGACACCCGCATAGACAAGATCGCCGAATTCCTGCTTCTGGAAAAAGGGCTGGCGGACATACATATACCATTGTTCAAGAGCCACCAGATTCGCCAGATAGCGGATGTTGTTACCAACAATGCGGGCGATGGAAATATAGCTGTTGGGATGTCGGTCCTTCATTTCACCTGACATGTCTTTGCCAAAGACCAACTTGTTTTCCTCGTCAATATCCATGCGTAACAGGGTCCCTGCGGCAATCACATCACCGAAGCCGACACGAGCAGGCCCGACTATACCACCCTGCCCGCCCAGAAAGATAGCGGGTTGATTAAGCATGACGCCCCTTGGAACATCGCCGATCAGCGATGCGGTTGTTTTATCGCCGTCCGGTGTGAAATTAAAATGGATGTATGAACTGCCGACTTCGCTGTGGTCTTTACGACTTGTTCCGCCTGCCATGAGACAGTCGCAGAAATTGATCAGGCTTCCCAGCGTGACAAACGGGAAAAGAATGGTCTGCTTCAAGCCCACACAGTGGGCGACGCTGGCTTCTTCCTCCAGAATACATCCTGCACGCACGTGAGAGCCCAGTCCCAGATTGGCCTTTTCGAGAAACACGGCCTTATTGAAATATCCGCCCCGCAGTTTTACATTCGGCCCGAGCTGGCAGTCATCAATCGTGACCGGCCCTTCGCAGCCAAGCACTGTCCCAGCCGATATAACAGTATTTTTGCCATAAATCCGACAACCGGGATAGATTGTTACCCCATTGGCTGAAATGTGGTCAGGAGAGACTTCGTTGCCGATATCCAGCGTCAATGGATTGGGAATGTTCACCCCTTTATTGACTAATATGGCAATCTTTTCATACGATCTGACTTTTAGTTCCACGGATTACCTTATTGAATTTTTTTAACGACCACGCTTACTGCTAGGATTGTGCGGCCGCGGACAGTTTTATCACGCTCTCAGGCGCTGTCCGATCACAGAACAACAGATCGGAAGGCGCCATACAACTCAAAAAGCAAACGCGCCGGTGAATATGCTAGATTTATTATCTAGGCGCAAATTAATGTATTTTTACATAATATCAATTCTGCATCAATCCATTATATCTCTTTGGTGTCCATAAAATTTCGCACCAGCGGCCTAACGGCCATTCTTACCAGCTGGTTCGGAACGCCAGTTCAATTAAGGCATGTAATTTGGTTGCCATTCATTACCAAATGTTTTCCACTGCCAGGATTTAAGATCTTTTTCGGTCTTTTATGCTAAAACGATAAAACTGTGAGCCAATTAACTCAATTTTCCAATTTAATGGATTTTCCTCTACTGATGACTATAATATGCGCGCAATTTGGGGTGACAGCCTCTGTCTTCCTCACAGGTATTAGAACCTTTGAGAAACTGAAGCTGAACCTCATGTTCTCAGTGGTGGTCTGAAATGAAACGCAGGTGGTCGGGAGGGTATTTTTGAGTTGGGGCCAAAGGAATATCGTCGCTGGAATGAATGGATATCGGGTGACGATGATCTTGTCTATGAAGTTTTAAAATTACTTATAAGATGAGTTGATCCAAGTCTGTTCCACGATTGTTATTGCGCTATTAATTTTACAGTTGGAAAGTATTACTGGTATTTTGAGACATCTCTGGTTAATAGATCTAAATTTAATACAGCTGACTTAAAAGAGATGGATATTTCGGAATAAATTATTGAATTAATATATATTAATGAGGAATGACTATATTCTTCTGATGTGTAATAGGCCGCCGAAAAAGAAACCCCCTGTTGAGATATGGGTGCTAAACAAACAAGTCCTCAAACAGGAGGCTTCACTTAGAGGCCTTGACCTAAATTTTCAATCTATTTTGGAAGGGGTTTCTTCTAGCCTCCTCCTTTTAAGCGCGTAGCTGCTTGCTGAAAGTCCGGCAACACAACCTTCTCCTACCGCTTTTGCCATTTGCCAGGGAGTTCCACATATATCCCCTGCCGCATATATTCCGGCTATGTTTGTGGCCTGATCTTTGTCGGTGACGATATAGGTGAATTTTTCAGGGTCCAGGACAACTCCCAGAACGGCCGTAAGTTCCATCGCACCCTTGGCGCCTTTTTCAATGAAGAGGCCGTCCAGGGACAGTTCTGTGTCATCTTCAAGCACCACGGCTTCCAGCTTTTCAGTTCCTTTCAGTTCCTTTATTTTGCTGTTGACAGCCATTATAACATTTCTTTTTTCAAGATCTGACTTTAGCTCAGGACTCACTTTGAGATCCTTGGTTATAAGTGTCACCTTTCTGGCTACCTTGCTAAGTGTCACCGCTCCATGAGCTGCTGCGCTTCCGTCCCCGACCACTGCTACCACTGCGTCTCTGTAAAAATTCGCATCACAGTCAACACAGTAGCTGACCCCTCTCCCTATAAATTCTTTCTCTTTTTTAAGCCCAAGGCCTTGACGCTTTACGCCGGTGGAGACTATCAGGGCATAGCCGGAGTATACCTTTCCGCTCTCGACTGTAACTTCATAACCATTACCCTGAAGGGAAGTGACGGCTACAACATCTTGTGGTAAAAATTCCGCACCAAAAGATTTTGCCTGTTGAATGCCTGCTGACAGGAGTTCTTCTCCTGTCTTTACCCCGGATACACAGCAGTAATTCTCAATATGGGCCTTGTATAGACTGCTGGATTCCGGCCGTCCCAAGACCAGCACCTTGGCCTTTTTTCTTGCGACATGAATTGAGGCCTGCAGACCGGCGGGTCCACTACCTAAAATAATTACGTCATATGCAGGGATAATTTTGTTGTCCATATTTTCCATTATTATTTATTGTAATTAGAATAAGATTTTCACGATTTACAGGCACTATGAATTATCTGATATAAATTGATGATATTTAAGTTTCTAGGAGTGTTTACAGATGGGTTTTTTCTCAACACACCTATATGAATTTTGATTCTTTATTTTTTAAGTTGAGAATCAAGAAGTATAATTATAGTGCATCGCGAAACTTGTCAACGAGAATGAGACATCTCGTGTCTAAATTAGAGTCCAATTATGTGACTCTTTAATTTTCTCATCAAGTTTTTCTGGAACATAAAGGTGCGCCCTTAAATCACCCGCATTTGTGTCTGCGGTTAAATTTGATGACATAACGGTAAGAAGCCGCCTCATGCTTCGGGACAAGCTCCAGTAGATATTACAAAAAAATAGAAAACAATTTTGAGTATCAAATAAATCTTGATACATAACTTGATTTTTGTGATAAAATAAAAATTAGAACAATTCTTATTTATACATGTTTAGAAATGAGATATTTAGATAAATCTCTCATGTAATAAAAGAGTTAATGAAAGCCAAGGGGCTATTTGTCAAAAATTGATATTCAGTAAGGATGATGGAGGTATTTATGAAAAAGTTTTCCATGCTGATTCTTTCATTGGTTGTATTGGGCCTGACTGCCTGTGGAGCTAAGTATCCTCTACCTAGTTCAAAGCTCAACATGGCGACTTCCGCTATAAACCAGGCAGAGGATGCCGGTGCTTATGACTCAGCACCAGTTGAACTCAAGGCGGCAAGAGAAAATCTGGAGCAAGCCAGGCAGGCTGTGAATAGAAAAGATAATCTTACCGCTGAAAGACTGGCAGAAAAAGCCATAGTCGATGCAAACCTTGCTCAAGCAAAGGCACGGACAGCAAAGAGTCAAAAGGCCGTGGAAGAGATAAGGGAGAGTATTCGAATACTGCAAGAAGAAATTGACAGAAAATCCGTTCAGTGAATCAATACAACTTAGAACATGAGGAGATGAATAACTTATGGAAACAAATAAATTATATAGCTGCATAATCCTTATATTTTACGGTCTTGCTGCTTTTTTAATGAGCGGCTGTGCCGCCAAACAAGAGAACCCAGTGTTTACCAGTGCTCGTGATACTTTTACCCAGATCCAAGATGATCCACAGATCAACAGGTATGCCCCTCTGGAACTTCAGGAGGCGAAAGTTGCCTTTGAAAATGCCCAAAGGAGTTGGGAAGCAGAGAATGACGTGACTGAAGTTGAGCATCTTGCCTATTTGGCCAAACAAAAAGCCCTCATTGCCAGAGAAACGGCTACCATGAAAATGGCTGATAAGGAACTGGAGGCTGCCAGTGCAGAGCGAAACAAGGTTCTTCTTTCTGCCAGAGAGGAGGAAGCGAATCAAGCACTCAAAAAGGCACAACAACGAGCGGTGGAGGCTGAGAAAGCACGAGACGAGACCCTTATTGCAGATGAAAAGGCCAAAAAATTAGAGATTGAAGCTGAAAAAGCGCGGGAGGAGGCGCTTGTTGCAGATGAAAAGGCCGAGAAACTAGAAGCACAAATTGCGGATCTGCAGGCAAAACAGACTCAGCGAGGCCTCGTATTGACAATGGGAGACGTTTTATTTGATACAGGAAAGAGCAGCCTGAAACCAGGTGCATGTCTCACTATAGAAAAACTGGCTGTTTTTCTTAAAGAATATCCCAATAGAAATGTCCGGATTGAAGGTTTCACCGACAGCGTCGGTTCCGAAGAATTCAATCTAGGGCTCTCTATACGTCGTGCCGAAGCCGTGCGTAATGCATTGAACCGTCTTGGAATAGAACTTGATCGAATCCTTTATCACGGATATGGCGAGATGTACCCGGTTGCAAGCAATGATACAGCAGAAGGTCGTCAGCATAATAGGCGAGTCGAAATTGTTATCTCAGATGAAAAAGGCGTAATTCCAGACCGCATTAGGTAAGTTACCATATTATTCTTTTTTGTTGTAGAATGAACCGCCCTGCAGCAAGCAGGCTGCAGGGCGGTTTTTAAATTTCACCTCTTCTCTGTCTGTGCCTGTCAGAACGCAGATAGATCACGGTAATAAATACCGTCTTTCGATGTCGTTCGTTAATGGGTGTTTTTATGGCCAAGAGCGATTTTTTGCTCATCCGTCCTTAAGATTTTCGTTTAATTTCAAATATTTTTCCTGTCAGGCAGTCTTTACGGGTGGAAATGGCAGCATGTCTTATTTATAAAAATGCCTGAATACCCCGCCGGTTGGGGCGGGGATGAAAGGCATTCATATTTATATATCTTTATGTAATGAAATTATTCTTGTGGTTACTTAAGAGATTTAGTCAGTACCCTGAAGATGCAGCCTGGTTTTGGAAGTAACATAGGTACTCTCTGTCTATATGCCTTATATTCTTCTCCGAATTTTTCTTCCACTTCTTTCTCTTCAACCATAAATAAAAATGCAATAATCCATATCCATTGGCTGATACTGATGATTAAGAAAGACCATATGTGCCCGATGAGTAACCCAAGAGAAGTCATAAAGATTCCAATAGCAAGGTGATGAGGATGACGAACACACTGGTAGATATCAGTGGTGATCAATCTGCTGGTACATCCCCATTCTTTCGGTTTCCCCAAGGCAGTTAATAGCTTTCCTGTTCTTTTCAGCGGGAAATGTGCCAAGACTACACCAATAAAACCGACCAGCCGCAGAACAGTGGGGAAGGCTTCGGTTTTCAAGGCTATATCTATACCTATTCCGGTGGCGATAGATACGCCTGTCAGTACAAGCCAAATTATGAGACGTTTACGGCATACAGACAACTTTTTACTCCTTTTCTCCGGGCTTTGAAGAGTTGAGATATTTTCCTTTTACCATATTCCATAATATTTCATAACAGAATAGGCAAAGCATTTCAAAATCTTTTCTGATAAATTCTGTGTATAATTGCGAGACTCTTTTTCTGAATGAATTTATCTGGTCAGTTTAAATAGATAAGGATCATCCTCATATACAATTTATTTATAGCGCTTCTGAAATAGATGTCCCCGGCGTTTGTGGCTGCGGTTAAAGTTGATGACATATACGGTAAGAAGCTGCCTCATGCTTCAGGACAAAGGCCGGCTGACTGTCCTTCATCAAGATTGCATGCTGCTACAACCAAAAAATCGAAATGAGTAAACCAGGCAGCATGGCTGCAAACATAAAAAATGGTAAACGTATATTTTCCCTGATTCCGGCAATAAATGCAAAAATAACTCCTTTAATAAGGGTATTGGTAATAGAGGAAAGTACAATACCCACAGTCGCCACTTCAGCAGCTAAGTCATTTTTTGCCGATCTGGAAAGTGTGAGGGTGATGGCATCCACATCCAATAATCCAGAGATCACTGAAAGTGCGTATATACCCTCATTGCCGAACCACTCTTTCATTGCCTCGGATAAAAGCAGGATGGCAGCCAGTAAAGCACTGAACTGCAAGGCCATTCCCAGTTGCAAGGGGTTTTTAACCCCGATTTGTTCGCTGGGTTCTCGATCATCCTTTTCATCTGCATGCCGCAGCCAGAAAAAACAGCCAAGAAGACCTGCTAACATAGCTGTTAAAGGCATCCAGACAAAATTCATCAGGCTGGGATTAACAATAAATACTTCTACTATTACTCGAACAAACATTATGGAGGAGGCGATCAAAACACCCGCGGAAAATATGTTGTTGCCTCTATGTTGCTTTGCCATGCGTGCAAGACTTATGGTAACTGCGGTGGAAGACGCCAGTGCACCGGTAAAGGCGGTCACCAGTGTACCCATTTTCGTTCCCATGAATTGAATGACGATATATCCCAGAAAAGAAAGCCCGGATATTAAAACCACCATCCACCAGATCCAGTAAGGATTCAATGCTTCCCACGGACCATAGCCTTGGTTGGGCAGCAATGGAAGAAAAACCACGGAAATAATCAACAGCTTAACGCCTGAAAAAAAATCCTGCGGCCTTATCTTGGTGAGCCATTTATGCAAAACAGGCTTATAGCCGAGCAAAGACATGACGATTACTGTAACCGCGAGGGCCGGAATTCGATATCCATACGTAGCCCATACCGCAAGGGCAAAAGTCAGCATCATGGCAAATGCTGTGGTGGACCCCACATCTCTGTTTTTGCTGACATCCAGCATATGCGAGGCAATAATCAGTGCGGAAACTGCAATAAAACCGGCAGTAATGAACCACTGGCTCACCTCTTGAGAGAGTGAGGCCAGGACACCCCCTAACAGACCTATAAGGCTGAAGGTGCGGATGCCTGCAATGCGGCTTCCCTCCTTTTCTTGCCGGTCGCTCCATCCTCGTTCAATGCCGATTAATAGCCCGATGGCCAGCGCAATGATCAAGGTGAATATTATATCATAGAGTTGCTCCATAATATCAGGATCAAAAAAGTCGAATTTGTGATTGATTTTTGTTTAATCTTGTTTCAGATTTCTTTAACTTCCTTTTTAAGAATAGCATTATAAATGCACTGTGTCTTTACGCGTTCCGACATGATGTGACCACAGTATGACCTTAGCAAACACTTAACAGGTCTGCGACACAGGAAGGCATTTTCCGCAATTTTTAAATAATAGAAATTAATTGCCTGCCTGACTTAACCGAAAGGGCCGGAACCTGTTTCGGCCCTGAAGAATCTATAAGCTCTCTTTAAAATTGATGCCTTTTTACGTGTCTGATCAATAGATTTCAACAGGTTCTCACTGACCCTGTTACCTCTAAGTTGACATTTCTATCTTTTCTTTTTTTGGGCAGGGTCCTTTTTTACGGCATCCCTCTTGCCAGGTATCAGTTAACCTACCTTGATCTCAAAGGGATTCATGTGAATATAAAGTAAAGGTTCCAGAAAGTATGCATCCTCATCACAGACTGTTGAATTGTATAGACTCTGGAAAAGATGAACATTCCATGCCTCGAACAATAACATTATGTGATGGAGTGTTCCAGTGACATCAAGTCTGGCCCGTCGAGGCATGAAATTACCCTATGTCCGGTTGTTCCATAAGACACAGCCTGCCATGAACCACGAATGCTTAATAACCCGTTCGCAACGAGAGTCAGATCGGGCTTGTCTCACCATAAAGCATATATACTTTAAGTTGTATAAATTGGCAGAGCCACTTGTTTCCTTACAGGCTCTCTTTTCCCCGATAGTGAGATGTTGATCGAGAAATATGAGTATCTTGCTGCAAGCACCGATACCAGCAGTAAAAAGACTATAGGGCAGGGAGAATCTTCCGTGCTAGGCAAGCTTCAGCCAGGAGATATGGTGCTGGTGAAGAAGGGGAGCTTTCTGTACGGAGACCATAAAGCCGAGTTGAATATCCCTTATGACTACTGGATTGATGCGTTCCCCGTGACAAACCGTCAATATCAAGAGTTTCTTCAAGACACTGACTATCACAAGGACAGGAAGCCGGAGGTTCCATTTATGGATAAAGATTCGATAAGTCCCTACACCTGGAATAAAGAAACAAGTCAGTGTCCCAAAGGCAGAGAGGACCACCCGGTCGTGTGGGTATCTTTTGAGGATGCGGAAAAGTTCTGCGATGGGCGTTCTCATAAAGAAGGTAAATCGATTCGACTGCCCACTGAGGAGGAATGGGAAAAGGCTGCACGAGGCAAGGATGGAAGGGAATATCCCTGGGGCGATGAGTTTGACGCCAAACTATGTAACACCTAACAATCGGCTACCGGGGAGACTATACCGGTTACGAAGTATCCGGGGGGTGTGAGTCCCTTCGGCTGTTACGACATGGCCGGTAATGTCTGGGAGCGGACGGGCAGCTGGTATGATGAAAAGAAGAACGTTAAGGTCCAGCGGGGCGGTTCTTGGAGCGGCGATCGGGACGGCGCCC
>CAZPDU010000328.1:0-3232 GCA_964585405.1 uncultured Thermodesulfobacteriaceae bacterium
TCGCCTTTTCCGGCAGGACAGGACGCGGCCTCGAGGCATTTCTTGAAGCGATACCTCAGGCAGACCCCAGACCCATTGCCCTCAAGGGCCAGATCACAGGCCCTTTTACCATGATGAGCGGGCTTAAGGACAAGGGGGGCCGCCTGGCATTCTTCAATCCTCAGCTGCGTGAAGTGATAGTCAAGTCCATCTCCCTGAAGGCTCGATATCAGGCAGAAGAGATGAAGGCCCTGGGCCACAGAGTAATCCTGTTCTTGGATGAGCCGGCGCTTGCCGGTTTCGGGTCTTCCGCCATGGTAGGCATCAAAAAAGAAGATGTAATTGCCGATCTGACTGAGATAATTGACACGATAAAGCAGACAGGCAGCATCCCTGGTATACACGTATGCGCAAATACGGACTGGTCCGTGATCCTTGAGACGCCGGTGGATGTCCTGAGTTTTGATGCCTATGGCTTTTTCGACCGCATCGTACTGTATAAAAAGCAGCTGTCTGACTTCCTGAAAAAGGGAAAGATTATGGCCTGGGGAATGGTACCTACGCTCAACGAAGAGGACCTGAAAAAGGAGGATGTTTCAAGTCTCAAGGCCATGTGGGACGATCAGGTAAAACAGCTGGGCGCAGATCATGAGATGATAAAGAGGCAGTCGCTTATCACTCCGAGCTGCGGCACCGGGCTCCTGTCTCCTGAGCTCTCCATCCGTGTCATGAGGCTTACAAGGGATCTTTCCATGACCATAAGAGGAATTTCTCAGGATCATGTCGAATAATGAAAATTCCAACATGTATGCTCCAAGACCCTCAACAGGACATAGATTTTTTGAGGAACGCAGCTAACAGGCACTATACAGGAAATTTAATCAATGAAGGTAATTGCCGGAGACATCGGGGGCACTAATGCCCGCCTCGCCGTCATACAAGGCGACGAGATCCTTTTTGAGAAACACTATCCGTCAAGAGATTTTAGGAAATTTGCGGATGTCTTTGCCGTCTTTGTCAAGGATGCACCCATGCCTCTCCCCGGTTGTGCCTGCCTGGCGGTTGCCGGCGTGGTCAAAGGTCACAGGGTTGAGGCCACGAATATTCCATGGATTATTGACGGACCTGATCTGAAAGGGCAATTCGGTCTGGAAAAACTTCGCCTTATCAATGATTTCGAGGCCGCCGCATGGGGTATTACGGTATTAACCAAAGACAATCTGGTTCAAATCGGTGAAGGAAAGCCGGTATCAAACCGTCCCAAGGCCATACTGGGCGCCGGTACAGGGCTTGGCCAGGCCATAGTAATACCCGGCAGTAAGGGGTACAGGGTCCTCCCTACAGAGGGCGGCCATGTTGACTTTGCCCCTGGAAACGATCAGGAGATAGACCTGTTACGAAACATGATGAAGGAATTTACCCATGTAAGTGTAGAAAGGGTGCTTTCAGGGCCGGGACTGATCAACATTTACAAATTTTTACTGCAAGGGCATGATTCTGAAGAGGGCGTCTTTTTCATGCAGGAAGTAAAGGAAGAAGACCAGCCGGTTCACATCACCAGGTATGCCCTTCAGGGGACGGACCATCTGTGCGAAGAGACGGTAAGGATATTTTGCCGTATTTACGGAGCAGAGGCTGGAAATCTTGCCCTTAAATGCCTTGCCTCGGGCGGGGTCTACATAGCAGGAGGGATCGCTCGAAACATAGTTCCCATACTCAGTAAGAGTGACTTTAGAAAGGCCTTTGAAGCCAAGGGCCGTATGGAAAAGGTATTAAAACACATTCCGACCTATGTGGTTACATCTCCTCAGTTGGGGCTTTTCGGGGCAGCCCTTATAGCACGGCTGTAATAAAGACATCGTCTCAAGACCATCTTTATGCAACGGTTGCAAAGCGTTGCATGCCTATCGGATCGGCGGCTTTGAGATTATTCCGAGCCGCCGCACAATATATCTGCACCTTGATCCGAATCTCCTTTTATTGTGTGAAAATTCAGGAAGTTCAGGCCTGTATCGAGCCCTACCCGGGCATGTGCAGTGTCAGATGTCCAGATCATCAAGAGGACTTGTCACTCCATGTCCGCCTTGTTGTAGAACATGGGTGTAAATCATGGTCGTGGAGACATCCTTGTGGCCAAGAAGAGCCTGTATGGTCCGAATATCAGTGCCTCGCTGCAGAAGATGAGTAGCGAAACTGTGCCGGAAGGTATGTGCACTTATTCGTTTTGTCAGTCCTGCTTTACGGACCGCTGTCTTGATTGCCTTGTTAATAACACTGGGGTCAATATGATGTCGCCGTATTTTACCGCTTTGAGGATCAGTTGCCAGGTTACGGGCAGGGAACACATACTGCCAGTTCCATTCTTTTGACGCGTTAGGATATTTTCGTGCCAGTGCGCAGGGCATATAGACCTCGCCATACCCCTGACTCATGTCCTGTTTATGGATCGCGCGAACTCTGGAAAGATGATTTTGAAGCAATGGAATCACAGACACTGGAAATGTCGTGACACGGTCTTTTGCCCCCTTACCCGCACGTACGGTAATATGTCCTGACTCATAATCAATGTCCTGCACCCTGAGACGCAATGCCTCTGTGATACGCAGGCCACTTCCATAGAGCAGTTTGACAACCAGTTGTGGCTTGCCTTCCATGAGGGTAATGACACGGGCTACTTCTTCCCGGGTCATGACAACGGGGATATTTACCTTTTTTCTTGCCCTTACTGCATTAATATCTCCGTCAAGTGAATGTTTCAGTACGTGTTTATATAAAAAAACCAGTGCATTCATGGCCTGATTCTGCGTAGAAGGCGACACCACCCTGTCTACCGCCAGGTGTGTCAGAAATGCCTCGATTTTAGCTTCGCCGTTAATCAACTCTTCCTGAGAGGTCATGCCGTGATAGCGTATATATTTCTTGATCCAGCTGCAGTAAGTCCTTTCAGTGTGGATGGAGTAGTGATGCAGCCTCATTATATCCCTGACCTCATCCAGGATTTTCTTGTCTTTTTTAAGTATGGACATAGTCTATTGAGATTGCTATAAAATACATGACAGATGATAACTAGACAAAGCAAATTTGCCTGAAAATATTCTAAATATCACTATATCAAGGCAAAACTGCTTGTCAATCAATGGTTAGATCAAAAAGCCATTCTCAAAATTACATCTAAGATTTTCACAGAAGAGGAGGGAGAAAAAATGCGAACTGTGTCAGTGATTAATTACAAGGGGGGCGTTGGTAAGACAAC
>CAZPDU010000329.1:0-6632 GCA_964585405.1 uncultured Thermodesulfobacteriaceae bacterium
ATATTAAATTCTAAGATTAGAATTGGAGTTATAAAGAAGTGGAACTTAGAAATCATCAACAAAAAGACGGCCTCACTGATTTCTGTGTCATGTAAAATCGGGGCGCTTTTTGCCGGTGCAGAGAGGTCAGAGGTACAGGCCCTCAGTGACTATGGTCTCTATTTGGGCCAGGCATTTCAGATGATTGATGATATTCTTGATTATACCGCAGATACCAGTGAGCTGGGAAAGGCCATCGGTACAGATCTGGCAGAAGGGAAAATTACACTGCCCCTTGTTGTGGCTATTGAGAAGGCGTCTTCCAAAGAAAAAATAATGTTGTCGCAGTTGCTCAGGGATGGCAATATCTCAGAGAAGAAGCTTGTATGGGTGAAGGATTTGCTGGTCGATACCGGTGGATTGGATTATACACACAGGCGTGCAAAGGCCTTGGTTGGTATGGCCTGTAAAGGTTTGGAGATTTTTGCTCCGGCAGAAACAAAAGACTTACTTCACGACCTTGCATGGTTTGTTTTAGAACGTCGCAAGTAACATAAATGAGGGTAAGGCAGTGCCGAAATCGACTGGAATTTTTTCCAAGAGTGGTTTAAGGGACCTAATTTTTTTTGGAGGCACATGTGCCTTCGCTGTATCTGCGTATGAGATTTTTTGCTCAAGGGCTACTTTATGGGGCAGGGTATTAACCCATGGTTCCAGACATGTGCCCGCAATAAGTCTCGTATTCGACCAGAGTCCAAACTCTTTAACAGAGACCATTTGTAAACGACTCCATGAGCTTGAGATTCCAGCCACATTTTTCATAGAAGGGGAAAAGGCCAGGAGTAATCCGAGATCCATGCGCACTTTGCAGTCTTTTGAGATAGGGATTCATGGGGAGAGTTACGGATCGCTTATTTTTAAAAACAAAATAGAATTAAGACATATACTCAAGCCGTGTGTAAGGCTGGCAAGTGACATTCAGGGAAGAGATACCTGCTTTCTTATGCCACCTCACGGATGGAAGGATTTTCAATTGTTAAGAACGGCAAGAGAGCTAGGTCTTTTTGTGGTAAATCCATCTCTAAAGCTTAGATGGCGTAAAGGGGTACTTTTTAGTACCTCAGTTGAGCATATTCTGATGCAAGTGAGGCCTGGAGACATAATTCTGGTACAAAATCACCCCCTGAAATCGCCTCCCGAGCATCTTTTTGTTGAACTGCTTACCTTCCTGGTCACTGGCATCAAAGATAAGGGCCTCAGAATCTGGGGGCTGAGTCCTTTACTTCGTTGCCATTAATTTCATTACTCAAATTTTGTATTGTGCACCGTGCTGATTAACAAAATATTCGATTCGATCCATACAGGTCTGTATGATTATCCAGATGCATATCTGTTTAAGAAGATTGAAAACACAGTCTTTTCAAATTCAGAAATCTGCTGGCTCCTGCGATAGTTATACCATAGAAATAAATTGGTTTTATATATCTATCTGAAAGAGAAATTAACTGAGACAAAGAATTGTTTACTATTGTCGAGCCTGTCGCCAGAATAACGTCACAGGTCTTAAATAGTTCTTCTGTCATTTCTTCACCATCCCAGATGGACACTCCATATTTTATTTTATTAATATTGTCTCGGTCAAGGTCAGTTACTTTCAGATTTTCCGCAGATAATCTACAGGAGAAATTATCAATTATTGCTGGCTGAAAACCAATGATTCCAATCTTGACATCAGGGGTGTATTTATCAATGATCGTTTTGACCATTTTCTTGGCACACAATTCCGGCTCCTCTTCTTTACAGTGAACAGTGTCGTTAATAATACGTAAATATCGCATCAGTGCGTTTAAGGTGGCGATGAAGAGAGCTCTCTCACCGTTATCCTCTAATCTCAATTCGAGTATTTTTTCAAGTTTTCCTCTGAAGGTCCTAGGAGTGTCAGTAAATGCCTGTCCTAAGGCATTTTTGAAATTTGCCTGGATTAAGGACTCCTTTCCTTGAAGCAGCGGGAAATCCTTCCTTTCAGTCTTACCTATGGCTTCCTCAGGTGTCAGGATTTTTGCCGTAATATTTACCTCACTATCCATAAAACCACTCTTTTCCGCTATATTCCTCAGTGATTCTTTGAGTCTTGCATACATTTTCTTTTTGCCTTTTACTAAATATACACTATCAGTTACCATCGTTTTGAAATAAAATTAGTGTGCCCGAATTCAAATTTCAGCCTATGAACAGTTATAAAACAAATTAATCATACACTATTTTAAAGCCTGGTATAGGTTTTCTAATTTAATCTTCATTGCAAATCCTCATGTCCTGCGCCGACGCAAATCATACATTACATACTATGTAGATTTTGATTATTTCTGAATTCAGACATCCAAGTCTTAAAATTATCGGAACAGGCGTTGACACCTTCCCTGTCGATGGTAGGTTGAACTTGCCTTGTTTAGAGAACAAATACAGGGAGAAGAAGATTATGCATAGGAAGACAATATTAGTCATAGGTTCAGGAGGACGTGAACACGCCCTTTGCTGGAAGCTGGCTTCCAGCCCAAAGGTATCAAGAGTATTTTGTGCACCTGGCAATGCCGGCATAAGTCAACATGCCGTTTGTGTACCTTTAAAAGTCTGTGACATTGATGGTCTCGTGTCATTTGTCAAAAAGGAGGGTATAGATATAACATTGGTAGGTCCGGAGGCTCCCCTAGCTGAAGGTCTGGTAGACAAATTTAACGAACATGGACTTGCTGTCTTTGGGCCTACTAAAGCGGCTGCCGAAATTGAGGCAAGTAAGGTATTTTCAAAAGATTTGCTTACGGATGCCGGTATACGTACAGGGGCCTATAGGGTTTTTGCCGAACCGAATGCCGCTCTTGATTATATCAAGGACGTAGCCGGAGTACCAATTGTAATAAAGGCAGACGGGCTGGCGGCCGGCAAAGGGGTGCTGCTGGCCCATTCACTCGCTGATGCGGAAGAGGCAATAGATCTTATCCTTCGCAAAAAAGCCTTTGGTAAAGCGGGTAATCGTCTGATAATAGAGGAATTTCTTACAGGGGAAGAGGCCTCCTTCATGGCTATAACCGACGGAACGACAGTACTTCCTCTTGCCACTTCTCAAGACCATAAGCCTGTATTTGATGATGATAAGGGGCCTAATACCGGCGGCATGGGGGCTTACTCTCCAGCCCCAGTGGTAAGTGGTGATTTATTTCAAGATATCATGGACGCAGTTATGAGACCCACAGTAGAAGCCATGGCGAGAATAAAAAGGCCTTATCAGGGAGTACTTTATGGTGGCATTATAATTAAAGATGGGATATCCAAGGTCTTGGAATTTAACTGCCGGTTCGGTGATCCAGAGGCTCAGCCGATTCTTATGCGACTTCGTACTGATCTGATGGAAGTAATTGAGGCAGCACTTGAAGGCAGATTAAACGAAGTCAGGCTTGAGTGGGATCCACGGGCGGCTGTCTGCGTTGTTATGGCATCTGCAGGCTATCCTGGGAGCTATGAGACAGGCAAGGTTATTCACGGTCTGGGAAAAGTTGCTGAGATGCAGGATGTCATGGTTTTTCACGCAGGGACTGCAAAGGACAGGGGACGATTCGTCACATCTGGTGGAAGGGTTTTAGGAGTTACTGCACTTGGTGATACGATTCCAGAGGCAATAGACCTTGCATATAAAGCAGTTGATCAAATTTCCTGGGAAGGTATGCATTATAGAAGGGATATTGGTCAAAAGGCCCTCAGATATATGTCCAGTGAGTCCAATAAGTCAGTTTCCTCACATTTTGGCAACTCGGCAAAGGTAGGTATTGTCATGGGGAGCCTCAGTGACCAGGAGGTAATGGGAGCGGCCCGGGATATTCTAAATGATTTTGGTATTGCATGTGAGTTGAAGGTTGCCTCGGCCCATCGCTCCCCGGAACTTACGGCAAAATATGCAAAACATGCCGGAAAAAGAGGAATAAAGGTCTTAATAGCTGGCGCTGGAATGGCGGCACACTTGGCTGGCAGCCTGGCAGCTAACACCATACTTCCTGTTATAGGTGTGCCGATAGACAGTTCAGCGTTGAATGGACTCGATGCTTTGTTATCCACTGTCCAGATGCCCCCCGGGGTTCCTGTTGCAACTGTGGCAATAGGAGAGGCCGGGGCAAAAAATGCCGCCTTGTTGGCACTTCAGATCCTGGCCTTGGAAGATCAGGATATTGCAAGGAAGCTAAAGGAATATAGAGAGTCACAGGTAAGGAAGATAGAAGAGACGAAATCTGAAATTAAAAATTTGGTTGAAATAAAATGAGTTTACGAGTTGGCTGTTTGCAAAATAGGGAAGAGCGGTCAGATAGAGTCTTAGTTCTTGATAAGTGAAGCAAAAAAATACAGGAATACCCTGGGAGTTAATATTATCATCTGCAAAAATACAGACGCACGAAGGCCAAATTTATTTACAGTTTATGGTTTCTGATTCCATCGCTTCGTGAACAATTACCTGTTATTTAATCACTTGGGCACTTTGTTTAATATATGGTTTTATCACCTGACCGCGAATTAATCCAACGTGCTGCAGATATAATACGTAAAGGCGGAGTGATAGCCTTTCCCACAGAGACGAGCTATGGGCTAGGTGCTTCAATAAAAAACGTCTATGCTCTTGAATGGATCTATATAATCAAAAAAAGGCCGAGGGATAAACCACTTTTGATCCTTATTTCAGATATTTCAGATCTTATCCATCTGGTAAACCAAGTTCCGCCGTCTGCAGTTGCCTTAATGGAGCGATTCTGGCCAGGTCCCTTGACCCTGTTGCTACCAGCTAGACCTGAATTACCATGGCCACTTTGTGCAAATACCAACAAAGTAGGGGTGAGAATTTCTAGCCATTCATGGGCAAATTCACTTGTAAAAGCCTTGGGAAGTCCTATTACTGCAACAAGTGCAAATCTCTCAAATTACCCTGCCACCTGTAACGCAGAGGAGGTTAGGGATCAGTTACAATCTCCCCCGCCCGATTATATACTGGACGGTGGGTCTACAGCTGGGGGCCCCCCATCCACGATCGTAGATGTGTCCACCGAACCTTTTAAGATTATACGGAAAGGCATAATTGATCCCAAGGATATTAAAAGTGTTTTCCTCTGATCGGGAATATATCATTTTATAATATGCGTTTAATACGTGAATTTTGGGTACCAGTTTTATTCTACCTAGTTTTTCTGTCCAGTTATCAGATCTGGAAAGATTGTACTCTGCCTGTTTCCGAAACAGGCAACAATAAGATCATCTTAATCCCTAACGGAAGCACTTTCTTCTCAGTAGCACAGAAACTTGAAACAGAGGGTTTGATCAAATCCAAGAGGGCATTTTATTGCCTAGCCTGGTGGAAAGATGCAATGACCAAGATAAAGGCCGGAGAATACGAATTTTCTTCAGCTCAAACTCCTGCAGAGATTCTGGATTATTTGGTCCAAGGAAAAATCCGCCAGTATATTATTACCATTCCAGAGGGCTATAACCTGTTTCAAATAGATGATCTGCTTGCAAATGCGAAATTGATATCCAAGGATTCATTTATCAAAGTGGCACAAGACAAAAGCATTTTAAGAACTTTAGGTATAGAAGCTGATAGCGCCGAGGGTTACATTTATCCTGATACTTATCAACTGACTAAAGACGCCACTCCGCCTGAGATGCTATGTACCTTCGTAAATCATTTTTGGGAGATATGGAATTCAGAAAAATTCTGTCGCAGAACAGAAGAACTGGGTGTCAAAATCCACGATATAGTGATTATTGCTTCTATAGTTGAGAAAGAGGCCATGCGGTCAAAGGAAAGGCCGCTCATAGCTTGCGTATTTTGGAATCGCATTGAAAAAAATATGCCTCTTCAGGCAGATCCAACCGTCCATTACGGAATACTTGTAGAAACAAAAACAAAAAAAAGTCGTCTTAGATGGAAAGATCTTAGAAAAAAAACACCTTATAATACCTATGTGAATAAAGGTTTACCCAAGGGACCGATTTCAAATCCTGGCAAGGACTCCATCCTGGCGACTCTCCATCCATCGAAAAAGGATTATTTGTATTTTGTTTCAAAAAATAATGGGACACATTATTTTTCCCAGACTCTGTCTGAACATAATAGAGCCGTAGATAGGTATCAGCGTGGGCGCAGACCAAATAAAAAGGCCAACCCTGATTCAGCACGAACTAATACCCCACTTTAAACCACCCATCTCTTCTCTTCTAATTGCTAAAAAATTATCAAAAAACTTTTTCAAAAGTTTCAAGTAGATGATAGTTTTATTCGATATAAATATTTAGCGTGATTCATATATTTATGTCCCAATTACAGGAATTCTCATTTTTGAAAGCAAATTATAGAAAAATAAAGAAAAGCGTAGCTTCTATTGCATAATATATTGATATTTTTTAGTTAAATTGTTTCTTAACTCTCTTGACAGTAAGCCCTTAATTAAAATATATAAGTATATCGTGGCACAAAGTGGGGAAAAGGGGTAAAAGCAATGTTCAGAGGACGGTCAGCCCATGTTTTGGATGCCAAAGGCCGTCTCAGCATTCCGGCGCGTTTTAGAGAGTTCTTGCAGGCAAAATACGATGATCGTTTGGTAGTTACCAATTTACCA
>CAZPDU010000330.1:0-1948 GCA_964585405.1 uncultured Thermodesulfobacteriaceae bacterium
ACGCAAAGGGAAACGTCAGTGCAGTTGCCGCCTTTATGGCCCCCGCCTATACCCAGACCGCTCTTGCCGCCTTTTACAGGTCGAGTTTGGACATCCCCATTTTACCTCTCTTTACCTATACTGCGGTTGGCTGGTGGAAGGGACGTTTTTGGGCAGCAGGCTTCAGGAGTGATCTGGATACACGTCAGGATTTTTGCAACTTCCGTCCGCAAGAAGTCCGCAGAAAAACCATTGCCATGCTTAAAAAGAAAAAGGAGAACAGGCTGATACAACACCTTGGGAAATGCAGCTTAACCTACGGGTGCCCCGCTGCAAAAAATCTCTTCCTGGGAAGATGGGAGGCACCTCTCCCCACTTCACCCGTCTGTAATGCGGCCTGTCTAGGTTGTATATCGTTGCAATCAGAAGGCGCACCTACTGCCAGCCAGGACAGGATTACCTTCATACCTACAACAGAAGAAGTGGCTGATGTCGCAATACCACATTTAAAAAGGGCAAAAAGACCTGTAGTGAGCTTTGGACAGGGATGCGAGGGAGAACCACTGCTACAGGCAAAACTACTGGAGCGGTCTATAATAAAGATACGAGAAGAGACAAATAAAGGCACTATTAATCTTAATACCAATGCCAGCCTGCCGGGGAAAGTGGAAAATCTGATTTATGCAGGGCTTGACAGCATGAGAATCAGTATCAACAGTACACGGGAAAAATATTATCATGCCTACTTCCGGCCCAAGAGTTATGACCAAAAAGATGTACTAGCTTCATGGAGAATTATGAAAGAGGCCGGACGCCTTGTCTCCCTGAACCTATTTGTACTGCCGGGTCTTACGGATGAAATGGCAGAGATAGAGCGGCTCTCGGACCTTATAGAAGAATTGGGTCTTGATCTTATACAGCTCAGAAATCACAACATTGATCCTGACTGGTATTTAGATGGAATAGATTACAAATATACAGGTCAGCGGACAGGGATAAGGGGGATGATAACAATACTCAAAAAGCGATTCCCCAAGCTCCGGTTTGGCTATTTCAATCCGTATTTGAGATCGGATTAATGCTGGTATAATATGTGCCCGCAAAATAGGGCAAAAGTAACCGTTCTGGGTTCAGAGGTTTAAAGGTTCAAGGCGCGAGGTTAGTAAAGATTATCAAAAAAATAACCCTGAACGGTGAACCCTGAACCTGTGAATATCTGTGTACAAAACAGCACCGGAAAAGTCGATCAGAGGATTAAATGATGGAATATAAAAAGACACTGAGCCTTCCCAGAACACGTTTTTCAATGAAGGCAAATCTAGCTCAAAGAGAACCTGAAATGCTCAAGCGCTGGAAGGCCATAGACCTTTATGGGCGCATGAAAGAACAAGGACAGGGACGGCCCCGTTTCATACTCCATGACGGACCACCTTATGCAAATGGTCATATACACCTGGGTCATGCAATCAATAAGATTTTGAAGGACATAATTGTAAAATCTCACCATATGATGGGAGATGATACACCTTATATACCTGGCTGGGATTGCCACGGACTCCCTATTGAGCATAATGTAGAGAAAGACTTGGGATCAAAGAGATTCAAGATGGACAAACTGGCCGTCCGTAAAGCATGCCGGCGCTATGCAGAAAAGTTCGTGCATATACAGAAAGAAGAATTCTCGAGACTGGGAATATTGGCCGACTGGGATAATTCTTATCTTACAATGACCTATGACTACGAGGCCTCTATATGTAGGGAATTTTGCCGAATATTTATGGATGGTCATATCATCAAGAGTAAAAAACCTGTCTATTGGTGTTCCAATTGTATAACTGCTCTGGCAGAGGCTGAGGTAGAGTATGCCCCGCACAGGTCTCCTTCCATTACAGTGAGATTTGCGGCCGGTGAGATCCTCAAACAGTGGCTTGAGGATCGCTTTGGATTATTGGCCGGTCCCGCCTTTGCA
>CAZPDU010000331.1:0-6994 GCA_964585405.1 uncultured Thermodesulfobacteriaceae bacterium
GGTACTCCCCTCATGTAAATGGAGGCGAGAAAACCCGCCATATCCCCAACCACTCCGCCGCCTAAGGCCAGTACAGCGGTCTGCCTGTCGGCACCCAGATCAACCATTTTACTGGCCAGCTCCAATATGGTATCCATGTTTTTTGATTCTTCACCTGCCGTAAAGGACAGCAGTTCGACCCGGGCTCCGCTCTGTCTCAGCAGCCTGACAAGGTCCAACCCAAGGTAATCCGCCACGTTTGAATCCGTGATGATCATATATCGCGGGGCAGCCAGGGTCGATTTGAGATCTTCCGCCAGGTCCTTCAAGAGCCCGGGGCCTATAAGAATATCATATGTATCGGCACCCAGAGGAACTGTTACGGTATGCTGGACATGTTGAACGGTCTCATACCCATCGGTGTATGAAGCAAAATCGTTATCCGTACCCATAGAGATTATATTCCTCCATTTTATACATCAATTCTGTTTGATCCCCACCGCCTTAAGGACTTCCTCCTTATGAGATTTACTTACTCTATCAGCCAGTCCTTTCAGACCCCTCTTTATCTTGTCAGACGACGGTAAATCCGGCACCCCGGGCAGCAACTTTTCAATGTCGCCAACAGGGATCAGTTCAAGACGGGCAGAAAGATCTCCCTGTCTGCCCGCAGGCATATATTCACCTAGTGCGTTCGCAAGCTCATCCCTTCTGTCTAATGTATTCAGAAAACTCATGATCTCCTCAAGTACGAATTTTTGCTTGAACTGATGAATTTCCTCGTCTATGACCTGGGCTTCATCCAGCACTGCATGCAGCTTTTCTCTGTATTCAGACGTGTGTGTGCAAAGCCTTTCATAACTGTCCAGTAACAGGTTGAGAAATTTGTTGTGGGCCAGCCAGCCGTGTAGTTCCAGGTCCTGAAGGAGCCGTTCTCTGATCGCAGAGGATTCCACTGTATAAGGTTCAAAAAAGGGACGGTCTTCCCAGCCTGTAATCCTTAAAAAATCGTCAATCAGGTCGGGGTTTCGTAAAAGGACATATATCCTGACCATATCCCTTCCCACCTTTTGTTCGTATAGAAAGCGAAGATCGAAGATCATGCCCTCAAGGGCCAGCTTGTCATCCTCTATGATCTTTCTATAGCCGAAGTACCTCTCTGCTATTTCCCTCTTTATCTGATATGTTAAGGCCTTTCCAATATCTTGTTCCATAATTATTTAAGACCCCCTCAAACCCGAATAAACCTGAATAGCACCTTGCAGCCAGCTGAAAAAAATGACTAGACATGCCGGGGAATCGAGCCTACCCTGCATGCAAGACCAGGTCTCACATAAAAATCATGTTCGGGATTTATACCGCGGTTGTTGTTATTTTACGAATCCCGTGCTACACAATTCATGCCCTTTCAATACAAAATACTGATTGAATTCAATGCAGTTTAATATACAAAGGCCCTCAGAGTCCATGGAAATAGTCAGGCCCTGATGTCTTTGGTCCGTCGTGGATGGATTCTGTAGGATCGGTTATGGATAAAATAATCTGTAATTTTTTATTCGCTATTGGTGTTACCCTTCTTTCATGTGCGTGCCTGTCCGGTTGCGCCGGAAAACCGAAAGCGCCTTCAGATCTTTACTCCGGTACCATTATAACAACCGGAGACATGCTGGATGCCATGAAATTTCAGGCAACCAGGCTCACCAACCTTAAGGCCGGGATAAGATTGAAGCTCAAAATCCGTGATCAGAATCGGCCTGAAATCAAAGGACAACTTATGTGGACAAGGACACATGAAGGGGTTCTCGCCAGGGTAATAGGTCATGGTCCCTTCGGCATAACGGTCTTTGATTGCCTGGTTACGGAACAATCCCTTTATCTTTTCATACCGTCACATAAGGCGGTATATGTCAGCAGTATTAATTACAAAATAAAAAATGTCAAAAAGATATCCGCCCTTATCAATGAGGCATCCTGGCTGTTGAACCCATGGAGTGTGGTTAGGGCTCAGGATGTCCAAATGTTTCAATATATGCCGCGACGAGGCCTTGAAGACGATAAAAATTTGTTTTATATCAGTTTTTTCCAGAAAGGAGGTTCTGGGTGGGCAAAATTCGACAGACAAACGCTGTCACCCATCTCTATAGAGAATTCTGAATTCCAGGCCCTCTACGATGACCATGTATCCCTGGAAGATCATGCCCCTTATCCAGGTAAAATCCGAATGAAGTTCAAGAAGATGCATCTGGAAATAAAGATAGATCTAAAAGACATTCAAATAGATTCATTGACACCGGGGGACAAGGTGTTCAGCCCGGCACTGTATTTGAATCAGCCCTTGCGGCCCCTGATGCCTCTGTTAGACTCGCTGAGCTAGTGATATTGGTAAAGAATTAATATCGAGTGTCTTTAAGCAGGGAGATGGCAGGACCAATAAGATTCATGAATACTTGATCGCTGGATCAAACAGGTAAAAATATAAAACTCAAGGGAGATTTTTCAGAATGCGACAATATGTAGTGGATGAATTAAGACCGCAGGAAGTGGAAAAGATCAAGGCGTATCTGGATACATGCTGTGATATTTCAGATATCATGGGTCTTTACTGGCTCACATTACCAAGCGATATACTTTCTCCCATACAGTATGAACATCAGGACTGCCAGCCCCATTGCGCGGCCGTAGAGATTGGGGACAAATGGGTGAAGATTGAGATGCTGATCAGGAGCCGCAAAAAGATAAGGTGCGAATGTGTGAAGTATGCAACTGCGCAACAAAGGCAATTTCTGTTGTCATTTATGGACAGAGTTCTGAAGGAGACAAAGATAAAAGTCTGATCAAAGGAGCATGGAGATGCCTCAACTCAATATCGACTGTGAAGGCCCCATAACTCAGAATGACAATGCCTACGAGCTTTGCGAAGCCATGATGCCCGACGGGGGAAATTTCTTTGCCAGGGTCAGCAGATACGACGATTATCTCGCGGATATAGAAAAAAGGCAGGGCTATAAGGCGGGAGATACGCTTAAGCTGGTGCTTCCGTTTTTAATGGCTTACGGGGCTACGAATGAAAAGATAGAGAAGTTTTCAGAAAAGACCCTGACGCTCCTTCCCGGGGCAGGTGATATGCTTTCCAGAATAGCCGGTCTGATGCCTGCCTTTATCATAAGTACAAGCTATTGTCCTTATCTGCAGGCACTCTGCAGGATAACCGGTTTTCCTGCGGATAACGTCTACTGCACTTCGATAGACCTGGACCGATATAAACTTACGGCACAGGAACAAAAGAGACTTAAGCGGCTGGTTTCAGAAATTGTCGGTCAAGGCCTTCTTGACTGGCCTGAAGAAGCAAAGGGTATCAGTGATCTGAACAATGAAAACCAGGCCCTGGTCAGCCTTATGGATAATATATTTTGGGAAGAGATTCCAGGAATGGGGATTGGAAGAATATTGTCAGACATCAACCCGGTGGGTGGCCCTGAAAAGGCAAAGGCGGTGGAAGACAGCCTCCAAAGGACCGGCCTTAACCTATCGGAAGTGCTTTACGTAGGAGACAGTATTACCGATTTGCAGGCCCTGGAACTGGTCAAAAACGCTAAAGGCGTGGCCGTTTCCTTTAACGGGAACCGTTATGCGGTAAAGGCGGCCAAGTGGGCATGCGTGTGCGGCAGTACCGGCATCATCCACGCAATTACCAGGCTCTTGACGCTTAATGGCATGGATGCAGTAGATGGACTGATGGGATACATAGGCATTGAACAGGCTAAAGGGGCGGAACTTCTGGATGCCCTATACTCAATGGGTGTGGAGCCAGCCTATCTTGATCCGCTGCGGCGTCTCAGCGAAGAAGATGCTCCGGGACTCTTCCTTATAAACAGTTCTAACATCTTCGATGTAATAAAATACAGTGAATACGTAAGAAAAAACGTGAGGGGCCTGAACGTGGGAGACCTTGGCTGAAATTACTGTTTTAATAAGGTCCCGAACACCATTCCCTTTTCGGCCTTTGTGATCCGGACCGGCAGGATCTGATTTTTAAGGTCTGTCCGATCTGTTCCGGTCTCAACCAGCACTGGGATATAGTTTGGAGTAAGCCCTTTCCAAAGACCAGTCTCTTTATCCCGTCCCTCCATAAGGCACTCAAGTATCTTTTCTACATGCAGTCGATAAAAGGCCTGTTTTTTCTTATTTCCCAAATCCCTGATAGCCTGACCCCTTTTCGCCTTTTCTTTTTTGGACACCATATTTTTCATTTCTGCCGCGATGGTCCCGGGCCTGGGAGAAAATGGAAATGCATGCACATATGTAATGGGCAGTTCTGAGATCAATTCCAGGGTCTTTTGAAAGGCCGGGTCGTCTTCCCCTGGAAATCCGACCAGCACATCCGACCCTATGGCCGCCTCAGGCATGGCGGTTCTCAGTTGCATGATCAGGCCTCTGAAAAGGGAAGATGTGTACCGGCGGTTCATCAGTTTCAGGATTTTATCAGAACCGCTTTGCAGGGAGATGTGCCAGTGAGGGCAGAAATTCGGGGCGGACATCGCCCATGATATCATATCCGGCGTAATTTCCGATGGTTCTATGGAGCTTAAACGAAACCTGAGTTGAGGAAAGGCCGAACACAGCCTTTTCAGAAGGCACAGGAGGGAAGTCTTTTCCAACAGGTCCTCACCATAAATGCCTATATGGATCCCGGTGAGCACCACCTCCTTTATTCCTTCCTGGACGAGAATATCGATCTGCCTTTCCACCAGTTCAGGGCTGAGGCTCCTGCTCCTTCCCCTGGCGTAAGGTACGATACAGTAGGTACAAAAGGAGTTACAACCGTCCTGAATGCGAACAAAGGCCCTGGTCCTTCCCCAGGGGCGTTTTATGGTAAAGGGTGCAATGGCTGTAACCCTGGAAATATTGCCCACATAGAATTCCAGACCATCTTCAAGCTCAAAGGCCAGATCCACAAGGTGTGCCTTTTGGTCGTTTCCCACCAGACATACCTGGCCCGGAACGGCGTCCAGGATCTCCTGTGCCCCGGTCTGAACATAGCAGCCAGTGGCAATGACCCGTGCTTTTTTTCGGGACCGTCTTACTCTTCTGAGCATCTGCCTTGACTGGCAGGCAGCCCTTGAAGTCACTGTACATGTATTTACAACGTAGATGTCAGCCTCCTGAGTATAAGGTACAATATTCGCCCCTTTAGAGATGAAATCCTCAGCCAGGGCAGCCGTTTCAAACTGATTTACCTTGCACCCGAGGGTGTAAAGGGCTACCCGCATATTGAACCTCCTCCGATTACCAGATCATCCGAATAAAAGACCGCGAATTGACCCGGTGTAATGGCCCATTGGCTCGAGCAAAAGCAGACTCTGACCCTACCCGATTTCAGAAGCTCCAGATTCGCCCGACCCCCTGAGTTGCCATGGCGTATCTTCACCGTACACGGCTGTTCAGGGACCATCTCAGGACTGACCAGCCAGTTAACATGTTCCACAAAGAGTTCTTTCCCCCAGAGGTGATGTTCTTTTCCCACTACCAGCCGGTTATTTTTTCTGTCCAGAGCAACTACGTAATAAGGCGTCTTGTCCGGAATACCGATCCCCTGTCTCTGACCTACAGTAAAGGCATACAGTCCTGCATGTCTTCCGAGGACTTTCCCCTCTAAAGAAACGATGTCTCCCGGCCTGTTATCAAAAAGGCCCTTGTTTTCCAGAAAGGTACGGTAATCACCCTTTAAGAAGCAAATTTCCTGGCTTTCTTCCTGGACGAGATGAGAGAGACCCGTCCGGACTGCCTGCTTCATGACATCTTTCTTGATGAGGTCTCCAAGCGGAAATATCAATTTCGGAATGACCCCTTTTGGTATCTGGTGAAGAAAATATGACTGGTCCTTTTTTAGATCTTTGGCCCTCAAAAGACCTGTCTCACCGTTTGAAAGCCCCTTTGTCCGTGCATAGTGGCCCGTAGCAAGATACTCAATACCAAGCGAAGCGGCCAGAGACAGACCGATGACCACTTTGATCCTGTTATTACATACTACGCAGGGATTTGGAGTCATACCCATATTATAGGATCTGGTGAAGTACGAGATTACCTCGTTTTCAAATATCTCTGCCTCATTCAGACAGTGAAGTCTTATACCCAGATATCTTGCGACGGCCTTTGATGCAATAAGACCAGTACAGGGAACCCCTTCCGGCAGAATGTCAAGGAAATATGCCTCAGTATGCCATCCTGCTCGAAGCAGATCATGGGCTGCTAAAGCGCTGTCTATGCCACCGCTCAAGGCTACCAGAACGGATTTGTGTTTTGGGTTTGGACTCTTGATTATGATACGATACTTGTGCTTTTTATTAAAGAATATTTGACATTATACATCAGGCCAGGACCCTGTCTCTGCTGAAAAGGATCTCCATGGCCCTTACAGGGCAGACTGCCACGCAGAGTTCACAGCCCGTACATTCCTGGGCGTCAAATATTACCTCCATGGTCTCTCGGTCCATATGCAGCGCATGGCTGGGGCATATCCCCGTACACACACCACACTGATAACACACATCATCGTTTCTGCGGATTTCCTGTTCTACGGATTTTACGGCAACGCCCAGGTCTTTCAGATAGCGAAGTCCTTCCTTAACGTGTTGTTTGTGTCCTGACAGTTCAAGCACCATAAGGCCTTCCCGGCCGGGGAGTATTGTCGCCTTCAGTATATTAAAGCACAGATCATACTTGCGGCTTAGGTTACAGATCAGGGGTTGATCTGTAACCTCCGGCGGAAAGCGGAGAACAAGAACTTTTGTGTACATATAATTTTATTCCTTTATTATTCTTGCACGGCCTTTTCGCGGTACTGCATATAGGCGTCTTTAAGGGCGGTATAAGGATCAAGCGCTGACTCTTTCAGGGATTCATATTCGCCGATGGACAGGGATGTGTCGTTAACCGATTCATACGATCTGACGCCCATGGAGATATAAAAAGGCCTGACATAGCTTACCGGCTGAAGAAAATAGTCACCCAACAG
>CAZPDU010000332.1:0-4804 GCA_964585405.1 uncultured Thermodesulfobacteriaceae bacterium
CCCGCCTCCTCTGCTGCCCGTAAAGTAAGTTCCCTCGCCACCTCATCAAAGGAAGCCGGCACAGTCAATACCACCATTTGCGCTTCCAGAGGCTCGGGCATGCTGTGATCCCATGCCTCTCTGATATGCTGGAGGTATCGGGATGAAGCAGTGACAGGTGAGACCTTATCCACCTCATCCCCCGCACCCCACGGAAGAATAGGGGTCTCTCTGTCCACCCCTCCGTGACATAACCAGCTCTTGGCGGAAGAGACCAGCCTTTCTGGCACAAGCCCCCCCTGATCCCTGGCAAAGGAGCCAACGACATAGGTCCTGTCAGGATCCCATGGAAGAGATATCGCTCCGGCCTGGAGCTCATATTTCCCTGACAGGTAAAGAAATGAGGGCAAAGAAGGCCTTTCAGCCACTCGCCCGTGGCTCACCACCTGTGGTATGTTAAAGGAGAGTATATTGATGGATCCTGGACTTGCATCATGGAGATCCACATAGCCAACGGCAGAATTGGTTGTTCCGAGATCGATTCCGACTATATATCTTGATTTCATAACCATGTATTCAGTTCATTCAAGGAGAAATATATTATATAAGCCCAAAACAACTATTTTTTTAGTCTGTTACCATCTTAAAATCCTTAAATATAATTCTGCTAAAATGCCCCGATATGCAGAATACTCATTTTATACAGTAATCAAGCATACCTTTCGCATATCTCAATGACGCAAAAATTGAAGCAACGTCTGAAGATTGGATTTTTTGAGCAGAATTATGGATCAAGTTCTCAAATCACTGAAATGTCGATTTTTTCTCAGTATCAGTCATTTCCGCAAGAACCATCTCAAGTCTGGATGCCTCACGCAGTATCATCTGTACATACTTTCCACCCCTGGAAGACGGATCCAGAGAATCAGACAGTCTCCTGGCAAAACCGCCAACCGCCAGGAGAGGATTACGGATCTCGTGGGCAACGGCGTATAATACCTCTTTGACATCTTCCCCTCTCTGTTCCAGTGATGCAAACGATGGTGGATCACGTCTTTCTGAATATATTTCCTGTATTGTTATGCTCTCCGAAATTCTGACCAGGGCACGATTCGCCTTTTCCATTATTGCCAAGAGATCCTTTTCCTTATTTACCTCCATACTGAGGCTGACTGCAATTTCTTCAACTTTTTCAAAGGTATATACCAGTATATCATTTATCATGTCCCTGGTTAGCCCTGTGAAATTTCTCACTTCGTTATAAGCTGAATCAAAATCAAAGGATTTGACAAACATAAATTTAGAGAGTGTTCCTGCCTGTGCGCATATCTGTACCAGAGCTGTCTGTTCCCTGTTTTTTACAGAAGTCCTGTCAGCTCGCTGACACAGAACAATGTTTTTCGGAAAATTCCAGTAGGTTAAGGCAATCTCTCCAATTTGACGATGATCTAACGAATATTTGTCTTTTTCCCAGGCCAGGAGGTCTTCAGTTGATTCAAGATCAAGGCTGATCTCCTCGTTCTTTCCCTTAATAAATAAATCAAAAAAGATAAGAAGGCCGATTTCATTGAGAAGGCCAGCGATAAAGGCCTCATCCGGGTTGCTGTTTTTAAAGATATCTGAGAGTGATTTTGAGATAAGGGCACGATACAGTGAGATAGTCCAGAACTTTTCATAATTGAGAGGACCTATTTTACCCATTGGGAAGGTGTCCCTTAGCGAAATTGACAGGGCCATGACTCGTAAACGGTTGAAACCGATCCTGACAACTGCCTGATTAAGTGTGGATACCGGCTCCCTGAATCTGAATAATGCGCTGTTGGCCAGTCTTAAAAGCCGTGCAGCCAGAGGAGGATCCTTTTCGATTTGACATACCAGATCCATAGACGAAGATTTTTCATCTGATGCCAGCTCGACCAGCTTCATGACCACTGGTGACAGAGCCGGAAGTAAGTACCCGGATCTAAGCTGTTTCAGCAGTTTTGATGTTTGACTGTTTTCCATTGTTGATTATAAAAGCCCTCCGCCTCAAAATGTCTTTTTTAAATCACCTTCTGCATCAGGCTCCAATATAACGTCCATCTTTTAAGCGTTACATTTGTATATTTAATCTGTGCCATCCCCCTCTCACTCTTTTTTCCTTCCCCAATTTCTGGAATCGGGATTAAAAATTATATAACCTCCCCTTATTATTAAATAATTTTACTGCAAAAGGTCAGGCACATAATTACTCTCAAAATGCAAGGTACAAAATTTTCAGGGAATGAGCATCATTATTGCCGGCCTCAGTGACTGAAAAATTGGAGCAGTACCGCTGACTAGGTCTTTGCAGAGGAATCATTAAATCTTTTGTCTGATCAAGAGAGTGCTGTATTACAGTCTCACTCAAAAATGATTGAAAGTCCAGTCATTTCTCCGTTTTAGTGACTGGTAAATACTCAGGCACTTAATAACCTGTAAATTCGTGTCTTTTACAGCAGAAAACTGCCAATTTTATCCGAGATAAGTAAAAGGGGCAATCTGTTACATCGCGCCGAAGAATAACCTTATGGTGGAACTGTAAAACGAGAGATATCATATCATGGTTTTGCCCGGATTCGTCGAGAAGTTACCAGGGGACAATTTTATCAAAGATGTTACATTCTTGATTTTCCTTCTATATTCATGTATGAATTTTCTGACTCCCGGCGCCTCTTTAAAAGACCAGAAAACAGATTTTGTTTAATATATTTATCGATCGCTTATGTAAAAAGGATAGGTGGAATGAACTGTGCTGATCATAAATATGTGCATGGATATTCACCAAGAGAAATTAAACGGCTTGTTGATCAATCCGAAACATTGGCTGAACTCCTGCACAGTGACACAAAATATTCGGCCGGGGTATCGGTTCTGGAAATCGGGTGCGGGGTTGGTGCTCAAACAGTAACTTTGGTGAAAAACAGCCCTGAAACACACTTTACCTGTATAGATATATCGGACGAGTATCTCCAGATAGCAAAAGAGCGTGTAGAATCAGCTGGTTACCATAATGCCACCTTCCAGAAGGCTGACATCTTTAATTTACCCTTTCCCGACAACCATTTTGATCACATATTTGTCTGTTTTGTACTGGAGCATCTGAAAAACCCCGTGGAAGCATTATTATATCTAAAATCAAAGATGAAGCCCGGGGGATCAATAACAGTGATTGAAGGGGACCACGGATCAACATATTTTCATCCGGACAGTAAGGAGGCATGGCAAACCATTCAATCTCTGATTGATCTTCAATCTCAGATTGGCGGCAATTCTCTGATTGGCAGACAACTGTTTCCTCTTTTGACTCAAGCCGCCTTTAATGCCCCATCGGTCTCTCCAAGGATGGTTTACGTCGACTCCAGCAGACCCGAATATGTTGAAGGTTTTACAAAAAACACCTTTATTTCCATGGTTGAAGGAGTTAGAAGCCAGGCAGTTAATTCTGGAATTATTGACGAATCGGCATGGGAAAAAGGGATAAAGGACCTATTCCGAACAACGGAAAAGGACGGCACGTTCTGTTACACCTTTTTCAAGGGAGTCGCATACAAATAGCCATCGCGACTCCCATCGCCCAACTAAAAAATATCTTCCAAATCCGAATTTTTACCTGCTTTAAAAATGATGGACCCAGCGCAGATTGAGCCGGGTTCCATCAGGACGGTTTTCAGCATGGGATTCAAAATAGGTATTGAAAAAAAGATGGTCATTTTGAGAAAAATGATAAAGTAATCCAGGACCGATTCCCAGAACCCGCTCCCTGGAATCGGAGATATCATTACCATCCATCTCTGTATCAGTAATCTGTTTGAGGTAATAACCGTTGACTCCCAGTCTGAGACGTTTTTCTATGATTTCATAGGCCATGGTAAAATTTGCATGAATAGCCTGACCAGCCTGGGTATCATGGGCTCCCATAGCTCTGTATTGTCTTCCCGGCTCGTTATTTCTTCTATTCCAGAGGTAATGAATACGTGTACTTGCTGTCAATTTCGGGCTGATGAACAGTGTACCTGACCAGTAAGGATTGAATGAAAAGAAATTGCTGCCGGGATTGAGTTCTTTGTTCTGACTATACTCTCCTGTAGGAAAGATCATCTGAAACTCTATTCTGTGCATGAAAATTGGTCCGTTTTTCCCCATAACAGGATCCCATTGTAAATAAGGGCCGACAAGAATATCTCCTAAACCCGAGCCATTGTCCTGAGGAAAGGCGGAAACAGAAGTCCCATAATCCAAATCAAGGGCAACCGCTGGAACAATAACATCAAGCCCCCACTTGCCCCCAAAAAATATATCGGTATTCGACTGATAGATGAACTGCGAAAGGCTTATCCAGGCATTTAAATCCTCATCCGCAAATGATGGCAGGGCACTGTCACCATCCTGGTCTTTAAAACGTTCTGAAGTCCAGTACTGAACGTACTGCGTAAAATAAAGTCCAGGTCCGGCAGGAGGGCCCCCATCAAGAAAACTTGTAAATCCAAGATTGACAGAGGGCAGATCATAGGCATGGACAGTTGTGCCGGGCATTATCATGATTACCACAAAAGACAAAAAAGACATCATGCTGCGTTTCATAATGTTCAAATCTCCTTTATAAAAATTTACAGATAGTAATCCAGGGACCCGGAGTAATATCATTACGCCAGGTAGAATTCCGGCTTTCACCAGAATGACACCGACCGTCTTTTTATTCCCTATAGATTCAAAACTGTTAAAGGGGTTTTAGACCATTCAGCTGACAGGTCCAACGTAAGTTGAAAAAAGTGTGTCCAAACCTCCTTCAGTATCAAGATGTCTT
>CAZPDU010000333.1:0-6676 GCA_964585405.1 uncultured Thermodesulfobacteriaceae bacterium
CAGCCGATACTTCAGCTTGCGGGTTTTGAAGAATTCCACGATCAGATCGCCAAGGCCTTTCCTGTCCGGCCCAAAAGCTTTACCCATATCATCAATACCAACATACAGGGTGCGCCCCTGCTTGAGCGCTGTCCACTGGAACAGACGCTTAATCCAGATCGGTTTGACCAGATCCGCAACCAGGGGGCAACAGTTATTGATACCCGGGACACGGCTTCCTTTGGTGGATTCCATATTCCAGGAGCCATAAATATCGGGTTTGAAAAACAGATGGCCAACTGGATTGGAATGGTGATTGACCCCATGGACAACCTTCTGCTGGTAGTGGATGACCGTGAGAAGTATAACCAGATGACCACCGAACTCCACCGCATAGGATATGACAATATATTCGGATATCTTTCCGGTGGCATGTCGGCATGGATTTCCCATGGCATGCCCATTGACAGCTTGTCTCTGGTCTCCGCTCAGGGTCTCAATCAGAAGCTGCAGAACCGGGACTTTGGCAGTATCGTTGATGTCAGGACCCCGGATGAAAGGGCGCAGGGCTTTATAGCAGGATCAGGCCATGTGACGATGACCAGTATTCTGGACAATGGCCTGAACATGTCGAAAGATGCAGAGATAACCCTGATCTGCGGTACTGGTTATCGATCCAATATTGTAGCCAGCAGGCTTAAGCAGGAGGGTTTTAAACGTGTCCACAGCCTGGCCGGCGGACTCACAGCCTGGGAGAATGCGGGCTACAGTCTGGCAGGATGAACCCGGCCGGTCCAGACCCAAAAACCGAGGCTGGAATGCGACCGGGTAAGTGCAAAATGTTGTTTTGGAAATCTGCTTCCAATAAAAAACACTTTTCCCACGAGACTACGATCCTGCCAGCAATACACAAGTCAGTTAACCCGACCGTTGTACGCTGAGGTTTACACCGGCCGGGTAAATCTTCATCACCGACCATAAATCGGCCATAAGGTATACTGGCACTGCCACTTAAGGCATGCTTTGAACTTTTTTCTGAAATCGTTCATTTACACTGTTGTTTGAGCGGACTTGAACCATTATGTCGTTGTATGTTGGCACATCAAGCCCAGATTCTTGGACAGCCTTCACCATCATTTGGTTTGTATGCTCCTGCAATTGCTGTCTTTCTTTCTGGTCCGTAGTATTCTGAAGAGATTTCTGAAACTCTTCGCTTATGCTTTCTATTTTTGAATAGGCGGCAGCAGCCCTTGTCAGCTCTGCATCACTGATCTGTGGTTGTGATTCAGTGGCACCCGGAGGCTGACCTTGCGGCGTATAATTTTCTTGAGACATTGCGGGCAAGACCATAAAGGACATGCAATACACCATTATACCCATAAAAAATAAACCATAATTTTTAAACATACTTTTTCTCCTTTCATTTCTTTTTTGACAGTATTGCTTTTGGATTCCCTGATCAGGATGCGTCTCTCGTTTCAAGCGAATCACACTTGAAGCGAATCACACTTGATTTGAATATTAAGCATGTCTCGTGCCAAAAAAGTTTTTGGGCAAAATCATTGAGATATCTAATTGTAATCTTTAGAATTTTTTGCAAAAAACGCATTTTAAAAAGAGTATCTAATGAGGGCTTGATATTGTATCTAAATGACACATGAGTTATATAAGTGTGCCATAGGAGGAATTTGTGAAAGGTTTTAATTTGTTTCCGACATCTATGAGTTTCCGATCGGCTTTGCTGATTTATGTAATGGTACCTTTAGCAAGCGCTGTAGGACTTTTTGGATACCTATCGCTCAACTCCATAGAAAATCAGGTGGAAAAGCAAATGCAAAAAGATCTAGAACTTGTAGCGCGGGCAGTACAACTTCCATTGAGCTATGACTTGGAGAAGGAGCGGATGAAAGGCATCCAACAGGCGCTGGAATCTGTTTTTGCCATCGGCAGAGTTTACAGCGCTTACGTTTATAACAAAAAGGGCGAAGAGATCATCAGAATCGGCCAAGCAGAATCTGAACCTGAACGAAACCGATTGATCGAGTTGGCCGCAGATGGAGAAGAGCGGGGTGAATATGGTCAAATCGCCGATCGACCAGTGTTTTCATACTTTGTACCTCTTACTGACACAGGAGGGCAAATCAATGGATTGCTGCACCTCACCAGAAAAAAAAGCGAGTTCAGTCAAAACATACATTCCATAAGAGTTAAAGGCGCTTCATTTCTTGGAGTGCTTCTGATATCGCTTTCAGTTGTAGTCTTGTATGGTCATCATCGTGCTCTTGGAATTCACCTTGGCCGATTGAATTGCAGCATGTCCAGAATCTCACGAGGAGAACGTGA
Source organism: uncultured Thermodesulfobacteriaceae bacterium (assembly GCA_964585405.1). Classification (GTDB taxonomy): domain Bacteria; phylum Desulfobacterota; class Dissulfuribacteria; order Dissulfuribacterales; family UBA3076; genus UBA3076. The sequence goes on from CAZPDU010000333.1 coordinate 2,323, forward strand.
ACATCGGTTCAATTATTGCGGGCCCAAAGAAATTGTCAAAATAGGGCAAACCTTCAACCACATGCTAAACAGCATTGATGAAGCCGAACGAACAATCATAGAGCATCGCAAAAACCGAGACAAACTGGCAAAAGAGCTTCGTCACACTGAAAAACTGGCTGCTCTCGGAAGGCTTGCCGCAGGCACAGCACACGAACTGGGTACGCCGTTGAGTGTCATAACCGGCAGAGCCCAACGTGCACTTCGTGACAAAGACCTTTCGGACAGACAAAGGCAAGTGCTGGCAGCCATTCGTAAAGAAGTCAGTCGGATGGAGTACATTATCAGGCAATTGCTCGATTTCGGCCGGCGCAACCCGCCTCGTTGTTCGATGATCGAGCCCGGACGCCTGGCTTCATCAGCCTTTTCCACCATCGCAGAAGAAGCAAAAACAGATGACATTAATATCAATGTCATGGGCACCGAAAAAGAAACGCCAATAATGTTGGACACCATGAGAATTCAGCAGGCGCTGATCAATCTGTTGCGCAATGCCATACAGTGCGGCGCTACTGAGGTACATTTCACATGGAAGCAAAACGACCAAGGTGTAATTTTTTGTATAGACGATGATGGCCCAGGAATTCCACCCGAAGACCATTTAAAGATTTTTGATCCGTTTTATACCACCAAGTCAGTGGGTAAAGGAACCGGCCTTGGTTTATCTGTAGTAAATGCCGTCGCTGAAGAACACGGTGGAAGGGTAGAGGTAGGTGATAGCGAGATAGGCGGCGCTTCTTTTCGGTTTCTGGTACCGTCACAGTCATATGATCAACAGGAGAATAAGCAATGACTAAATCAGACATGCTAGATAGACTCGTTTGGATCGTAGAGGATGACAAAGCTCTCGGAACTTTACTGCTTGAAGAAATACGCGACGCTGGCTTGAAAGGCTATTGGCATGCGTCCGCCGAAGAAGCTTTCCAGTCTTTGCAACAGAGGTGGCCTGACTTAATCGTATGTGACCTCAGGCTTCCAGGAATGGACGGCTTAACCTTTCTTAGAAAAATCCTTGGCCTCGCCCCTAGCTCATCCCCTGGCTTTCTCATTATTACCGCTTTTGGTACCATTCCAAAGGCCGTGGAAGCTTTAAAGGCAGGAGCAGATGACTTTTTAACTAAACCACTGGACTTGGAACACTTTATGTTGAGCGTAAAGCGAACCTTAGAAAAAAAGCGCCTAAAAGAAATGGTCAGTCAGATGCAGGGATTTCTTTCTTCTGAAAACTTCCATGGCATGTATGGAAAAAGTATAGCCATGCGTCTCCTCTTCGAGCAAATCCTTCATGCAGCGAAGGCCCAAGGGCCTGTATTGATAATTGGAGAAAGCGGAACTGGAAAAGAACTGGTAGCTAAAGCAATCCATAAGGAAAGTGCTCGTGCCAGTGGTCCCTTCCTACCTGTCAATTGTGCCGGTATACCGGAACATCTATTGGAAAGTGAGTTTTTCGGCCATGCGGAAGGATCGTTTACCGGTGCCAACAAAAGTCGCCAGGGACTTTTTGCTGAGGCCGAGAGAGGTTCGCTGCTTCTTGACGAAATTTCAGAAATGCCTCTTGCACTTCAGGCAAAGCTCTTGCGAATTATCCAGGATGGCAGCCTCAGACGAGTAGGAGAGAACCATGAGCATCGAGTGGATGTTAGAGTATTGGCTGCTACTCACCGGGACGTTGAAGAAGAAGTCCGCCTAGGCCACTTTCGAGAAGACTTATTTTTCCGCTTGGAGGCATTAACCCTCCGTGTTCCTCCGCTAAGGGAACGCGGCGAAGATATCGAATTCCTTGCTGCGAGATTCATGCAACAGTTCGCTTTGGCGTTGGACAGAAAGATTAAAGGATTTGACAGCCAGGCAATAGAGTTACTCATTCAGTATCCTTTTCCAGGAAACGTTCGCGAACTCAGTAATGCGGTCGAAAGAGCAGTAACTTTCAATACAGAACCTTGGATTCGTGTAAAGCACCTGCCTGCCAGAATTCAGGGTTATCAATCTGGTGCGGAGGAATTCTCGAGCGAAATCCGTGGATTCACTGTAAAAAATGAAAAACTTTTACCGCTTGCCGAAATAGAACGGCGATATATTAGTCATGTGCTGGAAAAAATGGGAGGGAATAAGCGTCAGGCTGCAGATATCTTGGGAATAGGACGCAGAACACTCTATAGAAGGCTAGGAGAATTTCGAGAATCAAACCTTAAATTGTGAACTAAACATGAATAAAAAGAGAATAGATAAAATTTTACACGGTGTCTGAAATGATCCGCCCAATCGGGTAAGTGCAAATCGGTTTTTCACCCTCTCTCGCATCACATGGCATACAGGAATTTTCAATATACAGCCTATTTAAGAATTTTTAATTGCCGTTGATTCAGCATGTTCTTATCTTGGCCATATGTATTGAAAAATTCCCTCAATATTCGAATGTAATTTATTATTTCGTGGTCACGGGCTCGAATCGCCATAGATGATTTTCTTTTATGGCTGTCACTGAAATGGCATTTCCCGGTTTAATTACAACTTATGAATATTGTTTTAAAATCTGCTTCCAATAAAAAACACTTTTAAAAGATTTTTTTATTGACTCTTCAAAGGCCCAACAAAGGAAATGGAAAAGAGATATTCACAAAAAATACGATGGCAACTGCGCTATATTGAACAGAAGATCTTTAATTTTTGTATCAGATACGGACACGAGGCCCATCGCATTTCATTAGGCTTTATCTTTGTCTGGTACGGTCTTCTTAAGCCATTTGGTGCAAAAACAACTACCTCTCTGCTTGCTCATACCTTATATTTTTTCCCTCCGGAACTGCTTCTTCCCCTTTTGGGATGGTGGGAAGTGGCTATAGGGATCTGTCTCCTGTATAAACCACTGGTAAGATTTTCAATAATATTGCTGATTATTCGAGTCCCCGGCACCATACTGGCCTTTTTCATTCACCCGGATGTATGTTTTGTCTATATTCCCTTTGTGCCAAGTCTGGCAGGTCAGTACCTGATAAAAGACATAGCCATTCTCTTTGCCGGCCTGTCAATTGCCGGATCACATTATATAGAAAAAACTTTAAGGCAGCGTAAGAGATATGAAGCGCTGACAAGGACTTAAATTCTGATGCCAGGGACAAGGCATCTTTAATTTCAGGTGTGGACTGTCAGTGCATAAAGTCGGAAATGCTCCCCTTATTTATTTTGACAGGACAAGGCAAGCACAGCATCTGCAACCTCCCGGCTGAATGATGCCAGATTACGACTTTGGGCCAGGACAAAAGATCCCGGTTCTCCCCCTTTGGCAGATTCAATATATCTTGACCGTTTTGTCAAAAGAGGGGATTTTCTTTCATCAGTCCCGTCATAAATCGACCACGATATGTCCAGTAAAGCAGCTTCTCCGGGTATGCCATCCATCTCAATCACCTGCACATCAATCCAGCAGTCCAAGGGAATGTGCCCCCTGTGAGGAAAGATGTCAATGACCCGAATGCAGAGCAGCGATAAAAGGTTTTCGGCCAGGGCGCGCTGAATATTATCTTCCAGAGGCTCTGCCCACTCTGCGAACTCATCCATTCTGACCTCATTTGAAGTGATACCTGTCACGATTTCAGGCCGATTCAGATATTCAGGTATTCGGACAGGACCGATACCGATAGCCAGGCAGCACTCACCTTCCAAATCCTTGACCTTTTCAGTAGCGGTAATGGAACTCAAGACAAAGAATCTCGTCGCTGGACTGCCGGCGCACCCCCAGACAAACATTGCCGATAATCCAAGAATTAACCCTAAGAGACGAAATAAAAAAGTGTTCATATTCGATCTCCTTACTTTTTCTTTCTTCCGAACAAAAGAGAGTCGGGCTGCTGCTCCAGTGCGTCAGCAAGACCCCTCAGTGCCTTCGCGGCAGATGCGACTTCTTTGACGGCCTTCTTAAGTTCATACATCAATTCCGAATCTGCTCCCATATGTCCGCCTAACAGGTTTTCCTGGGTCTGGCGCAGCAACATCGCGGCTTCCTCCGAGGTCTTCTCGATGCTGGACAGGGTCCTTTGAATTGATGGCCCCGAAGGCCCACCGATCTGTCTGTCGAGATTTTCCACCAGATTGTGCACGTCCTTAACCGTACCGTCGATACTGGAAGTCAACGTGCTGGAATCTTTATCTATTTTCTGCAGCAGTCTCTGTGTCTGTTGTAATGTCCGTTGAATGTCGGCAGACATTGGTTCTACCAGGCTGTCCAGGTTCCGCATCAGACTTTCTGTCTCTTTCGCTGCCATGGCTACGGACCTGGCCATTTGGTTGATCTCAGGGACTGCTCTGTTGATCTCAT